>CAZGXU010000048.1:0-15961 GCA_964530075.1 uncultured Thermotogae bacterium | reverse complement strand
CTGGTACCACGAGAGGATCGGCGGCGGGCGCTGCCCGATCATCGACACGTGGTGGCAGACCGAGACCGGCGCGAACATGGTTAACAGCCTGCCGGGGATCGGCCCGTTCGTGCCGACCGTCGCCGGCCGCCCGTTCCCGGGCGTCCTCGGCGACATCCTCGATTCGACCGGCCAGCCCCTCGGTCCCAACGAGGGCGGCTATCTGGCGATCTACAACCCGTTCCCTCCGGCGCTGACGCGCGGGATCTACGGGGACATGGACCGATTCAGGGCACAGTACTTCGCCGAGTACGGGCCGGAGCGCTACTTCACCAGCGATGGAGCACGAAAGGACGAGGCGGGCAACATCCGGATCACCGGCCGCGTCGACGACGTGATGAACGTCGCCGGACACCGCTTGGCGACCGCCGAGGTCGAGAGCGCGCTGGCCCAGAACGACAAGGTGAGCGAGGTCGCAGTCGTCTCCCGGCCGCACGACCTGAAGGGCGAGGTCCCGATCGCGTTCGTCCTGCTCCGCGGGGGGATCCAGGCCTCTGAGGAGATCCGGAAAGAGCTGATGGCGACCGTCAATCAAGTCATCGGCCCGACCGGCCGCCCGGACGAGATCATCTTCGCCCCGGACGTGCCGAAGACCCGAAGCGGGAAGATCATGCGGCGCGTCCTCAAGGCTCTGGTCCGCCACGAGCCCGTCGGCGACCTCACGACACTGCAGAACCCCGAGAGCGTCGATCGGCTGAAAAAGCTGATCGGCTACGACGCATAGAAAGGCACGGATGAGCGAACAGAACGGCATGTTGGCAAATGTCGGAGCCTTGGGCTTGGGCGGGTTCGCCCTCTCGACGTTCGCCTTGAACGTCGTCAACGCGGGCCTGGTCGACGGAGCGACCCTCGGGATCGTCATGCCGATCGCGATGTTCTACGGGGGATTGGCCCAGTTCGCGGCCGGGATGTGGGACGTCCGGCGCGGCGACACGTTCGGCGCCACCTGTTTCTCGTCGTTCGGCGCGTTCTGGATGGGGCTCGCCGTCTTCTTCTTCCTCCGGCTCGCCGGGGTTCAGGGGTTCGTCGACGTCCCCCCGGCCGGGATCGCGGTCATCTTGATCGCGTGGGGGCTGTTCACCGGGTACGCGACGATCGCCTCCCTCAAGAGGCCGAAGGCGGTCACCTGGATCTTCGTCACGCTGACGATCCTGTTCTTCCTCCTCGCGATCGGCGAATTCGTCCCGGTCGCTCATACGATCGCCGGCTACGAGGGAATCCTCTGCGCCCTGATCGCTTGGTACTGCTCCGCAGCGATCCTGATCAACGAGTCGCACGGCCGAACCGTTCTCCCCCTCGGGGAGCGGAAGAAAGCAGACAGGGCATGAACCGCGGGGCCGGCTCGCTGGCCCCGCACACGTCCTCCGGTTCCTTCGATCGATCTCCGCGCCTTGGCCGAGCCACGGCGACGCGGTATTCTCGGCGGCGCCGGGGAAGGAGTACGATGGTCAAGGATCCGGGCAATCTCGTCTGGCTCGATCTCGAGACGACGGGGATCGACGACAGGTCGTGCACGATCCTCGAGATCGCCACCATCATCACCGACAAGGAGCTGAACACCGTCGCGGAAGGACCGAATCTCGTCATTCACCAGCCGGACGACGTCCTGGCGAACATGGATCCCTGGTGCGTCGAGCAGCACGGAGCCTCGGGCCTGACCGAGGCTTCGAGGCGCTCGGGGGTCTCCATCGCTCGGGCGGAAGAGGCAACCCTGGCGTTCGTGCAGGCGCATTGCCTGCGAGGTCACGCCCCGTTGTGCGGGAACTCCATCGGGTTCGATCGCCGGTTCATCCTCCACCACATGCCGGGGCTGAACGCGTATCTCAGCTACCGGAACGTCGACGTCAGCACGCTGAAGGAGCTCGTCGATCGCTGGTACCCGGACGCCGTCGAGAAGTCGGAGAAGGAATCGACCCACCGCGCCCTGAACGACGCCCGAGAGTCGATCGAGGAGCTGAGGCAGTATCGGCACGCCGTGTTCAAGGAGCACCCGTGAGCCCTGTCACGTGGGACGATGTCCGCGCCGCGCGGGTGCGGATCGCCCTCCACGCGCACCGTACGCCAGTTCTCACCTCCTCGGCGATCGACCGGATTTCCGGCGCCCGCGTCGTCTTCAAGTGCGAGAACTTCCAGAGGACCGGCTCATTCAAGTTCCGCGGTGCGCTGAACGCGATCGCGGCCCTCGCGCCGGAGGAGCGTTTCCGCGGCGTCTACGCCCACTCGAGCGGGAATCACGCGCAGGCCATCGCCCTCGCCGCCGGGATCCACGGGATCCCGGCGCACGTCGTCATGCCCGAGAACTCGAACCGGATCAAAGTGGCCGCGACCGAAGGCTACGGCGCCCGCGTCGTCTTCTGCCCGCCGACCTACGAGGGACGCCGGGAGATCGCCGAGCGTGTCGGCGAGGAGACCGGCGCGACGTTCGTGCACCCGCACGACGACCCGCGGGTGATCGCCGGCCAGGGGACCGCCGTCGCCGAGCTGATCGAGGAGGCCGCCGACCTCGGCCTGATCCTCGCTCCGGTCGGAGGCGGCGGGCTGCTGTCGGGCACGTTGATCGCCGCCAGACACCTCGCGCCGCAGGCAGTGGTGATCGGATGCGAGCCGGCCGGAGCCGACGACGCCTACCGCTCGCTGCGGGCGCGCCGGCGGATCACCGACTTCACCCCGCGTACGATCGCCGACGGCCTGAGGACCCCGCTTGGCGAGAACACGTTCGGCATCATCCGGGAGCTCGTCGACCGGATCGTCCTCGTCCCCGAGCGGGAGATCCTCGTCGCGATGCGGACGGTCTGGGACCGGATGAAGATCGTCATCGAGCCGTCGAGCGCCGTCGCCGTCGCCCCGCTTCTGCGCGGGGAGGTCGGCGCAAAGGGGAAGCGCGTCGGGGTAATCCTGAGCGGCGGCAACGTGGACCTGTCTCGATTCTTCGCCGATCTCGAAGCACGGACAAACCCGGTCGCTTGATGCCCGGTCGGACACCGATTATAACGTGCCCATGCCCAAGGAAGAGTGGCGCGCATCGTTGCGTCCGCGGATCGAGGCGGCGCGATCCGAGCTGTCGAAGGCCGATCCCGACGATCTGGCCCGGCGCGGTGGGTTGATCCCCGAGGGCTGCGTGCTCCGGTTACCATTCCTCGGGCGCACCTACACGATCGGTTGGCCGGACCTGACGGTCTCGTTCTCCGACGGAAGCCCCTGCCCGGAGGATCTCGCGATCCTCGTCCTCGACTACCTCCTCAATGCCGACGGCTCGGCCCCGACCGGCGAATGGGTCGGCTTCCAGGAGCTCCCGGACGGGTCGTTCTACCGGGCCGCGTTCCAGGGCTACTCGGGGGACCGGCTCGTCCGAGACCTGGACGGAGACGTCGAGCGGTTCCGACGGGCGGCCGGGCGACTCGACGGAGAGCCGCTTCCGATGGGCGATGCCGGCTATGCGTTTCGCGCCCTCCCGCACGTTCCCCTCGCCGTCGTCTGGTGGGACGGCGACGATGAGTTCCCTCCCAACGCGACCGTCCTGTTCGATCGGGTCGCCGGGACGTATCTTCCGACCGACGGCCTGGCGATCCTCGGGCGGATGCTCTGCCGAGCGTTGGGCAAGGCGGGTGGGACGGAATGAAGCTCGCCGTCGCCGGGAAAGGCGGTGTGGGGAAGACGACGCTCGTCGCACTCCTCGCCCGCGAGGCGGCCGCGCGTGGCTATCGCGTGTTGCTCGTCGACGCCGACTCGGATCCGAACTTGGCGACGACCCTCGGCGTCGCCGGGCCGATCGTCCCGCTCGCCAACGAAGAGGAACTCGTCGCCGAACGGGCCGGGAGCGGCGGGTTCATCCGCCTCAACCCGACGGTCGACGACATCCCGTCCCGCTACGTCGTCGAGCACGACGGGATCCGCCTCCTCGTCCTCGGTGGGATCCGCGGCGGCGGAACCGGGTGCGCCTGCCCGGCGAACGCGCTCCTGAAGGCGCTCCTTGCGCACCTACTCGTCGCGGAGGACGATGTGGTCCTCCTCGACATGGAGGCGGGGATCGAACACCTCGGGCGAGGGACCGTCCGGAACGTCGACGCCCTGATCCTCCTCGTCGAGTCCGATCGGAGGTCCCTCGAGACGGCCGAACGGACGCTCGGTCTGGCCCGCGAGATCGGAATCGACACGATCGTTGCGGTCGCCAACAGGGTCCACGACGACGAGGATTCCGAACGGATCCGCGCCGGCCTGCCGCCGGAGATTCCGATCGTCGGATCGGTCCCCTACGTCGATGCGCTCCGCGTCGCCGCGCGGCGAGGAGCCCTCCCGGCTGGCTTGGTGCTTCCGCCCGTCTCCGAGCTGCTCGACCGACTCGAACGGGACTTCGCCGGGTCGGCCCCGTAGCGGTCGCCGGGAGGCAGTGTCATTCGACATCCCCGGCGTTGTCACTTGCGAAGACGCCGTCTGTCATGATAATCTGCTTCTACGAGCGACGAAGGCAACGGACATTCCTCAGCGACGACGCACGCGATTCTATCGCTCGCGTTATTATGTGAAGGGAGTGCTCATCCGGTCTGAGGAGGTGGACGGATGTCGAGAATCATCGCCGCGGCGGCGATCCGAGGGGCCCACATGTACGTCGAACAGGCGCGGTCCCAACTCTTGGAAGCCGTCGAAACGTACGGCCCCGAAGGAAAAGTCGAGTTCCCCGACACGGCCTATTACCTACCCCTGACGCTCGCCCTCACCGGGCGGGAAGTCGACGACCTCGCGAAGGCGAAGGCCGCCCTCGACGTGGCGGCCTCTCTCTTGCCTCCGATTCCCAGGGAGCAGAACTGGCTCCCCTATCTCGGGAACGCGCTCGACGCCGGGGTCGCCACGCTGATCGCCGAAGAGGTCATCGAGGCGCTCAAATACGTCAACGGCCAGGAGCCAAAAGAGCCCTGGCTCGGGTTCACCGGGGACGCCACATTGCGGCTCCAGGGGATCAAGCTCGTCGACGGTCGGATGCCCGGCTTCGCCGCTTGCGTCGGCGCCCTCCCGACGAACGAGGAGGCGGTCGAGCTCGCCCGTTCGCTTCAGGAACGGAGCATCCTCGTCTTCATGGCCTCGAGCACGCAGGGACGATCGATGGCCGAGCAGCTCGCCGAGGAAGGCGTCGAGATGAGCTGGGACACCTTCCTCGTCCCCTACGGCAAAGACACATCTGCGGCGGTCCTCGCGCTCAACTTCGCCGCCCGCGCCGCGATGACGTTCGGCGGCGTCAAGCCGGGCGGCCTCGACGCGGCGCGGAAGATCCTCCTGTACAACAAAGATCGCGTCTTCGCGTTCGTCCTCGCCCTCGGTTCGGACTTCGGACCGGCGGCGAACGGCAACCAGCTCCTCTCCGACGAGAAGTACGCCACCGCGGCCGGCGCGATCAACTTCGGATTCCCGATCATCTCCGACGTCGACATCCCGGAGATCCTTCCGCGGGGGATCTGCACCTATGAGCACGTCGTCTCGGGCATCCCGAGGGACCGGATCGTCAACAAGGCGGTAGAGGTGCGCGGACTCAAGCTCAAGATCAGCGAGATCCCGATTCCCGTCCCCTACGGCGCCGGATTCGAGGGGGAGCGGGTTCGCAAGGAACAGATGCACGTCCAGTTCGGCGGGAAGTACACCCAGGCGTTCGAACTCGTCCGCGGACGCCCGATGAAGGAGGTCGAGGACGGCAAGATTCAGCTGATCGGGCCGGACATCGACGAGGCCGACGTCGGGGGGGCGCTCCCCCTCGGCGTCGTGGTCGAAGTCGCCGGGCGGAACTTCAAGGAGGACTTCGAGACCGTCGTCGAACGGAGGATCCACGAGTTCGCGTCCTGGGCGTACGGTGTCTTCCACATGGGACAACGCGCGATCGTCTGGGCACGGATCAGCAAGGACGCCTACGAGAAGGGGTTCCGCCTGAACCACTACGGCGAGGTGCTGGTGGCGAAGCTTCGGGAGGAGTTCAGCGCAATCATCGACAAGATCCAGGTCACTATCTACACCGACGAGGAGAAGATGGCCGAGCCGCTCGAGGAGGCGCGGGCCGTCTACCGTCAGCGCGACGATCGGATCAAAGGGATGGTCGATGAAGACGTCGACACGTACTACTCATGCATCCTGTGCCAGTCGTACGCGCCGGATCATGTCTGCGTCGTCACCCCGGAGCGGCTCGGCCTCTGCGGAGCGTACACCTGGCTCGACTGCGCCGCGAGCTACGAGATGAACCCCCGCGGCCCGAACCAACCGATCGCCAAGGGCGAGACCCTCGACGCGGTGAAGGGCCAATGGAAGGGGGTTAACGAATACCTCGAGGTTGCGTCGAATGGGAACCTCAAGCGGTTCAACGCCTACTCGATGATGGAAGACCCAATGACCAGCTGCGGCTGTTTCGAGTGTATCACGGCGATCCTTCCGGAAACGAACGGCGTGATGATCGTCAATCGGGAGCACGAGGGAATGACGCCGGTCGGAATGACGTTCTCGACGATGGCCGGCCAGATCGGCGGCGGGATTCAGACCCCCGGGTTTATCGGTATGGGCAAGCTGTACATCACGAGCAAGAAGTACATCTCCGCTGATGGCGGGATCGAGCGCGTCGTCTGGATGCCCAGCATCCTCAAGGAGGAGATCCACGATCGACTCGTGCAGCGGTTCTCCGATCTCGGGAAGCCCGAGCTGCTCGAAAAGATCGCCACCGAGCAGGACGCGACGACAAGCGAGGAGTTGCTGGCATTCCTCGAGCGGGTCGAACATCCTGCCTTGGCGATGGAACCGATGATGTAAAGGAGGCTGCGCACACCGATGGCGAAGGTAACCGGTATCGACATTTACAAGCTGCTCCCGAAGACGAACTGCGGCGACTGCAACTTCCCGACGTGCATGGCGTTCGCGATGCAGGTCGCGGCGAAAAAGGCGGCCCTCGATCAGTGCCCCCACGTGTCGGACGAGGCGCAGGCCGCCCTCGGCGACGCGCAGGCTCCGCCGATGCGGACCGTGAAGATCGGCTCCGGCGAGAGGGAGCTTATGATCGGCGGCGAGACGGTCCTCTTCCGGCACGAGGAGAAGTTCCACCACCCGACCGGCGTGGCTGTCCGCATTCCCGCTGCGTCGGACGATGCGAAGATCGACGCGCGGCTCGACGCGATCTCGAAACTCCGTTTCGTGCGCGTCGGAGAGGAGATCGGCGTCAACTTCATCGCCATCGACGGCGAGGGAGCCGAAACCGATCGCTTCGGCGTGGCCCTCGAACGGATTCACAGCGGTTCCGATCTCCCGTTGATCCTTCTCTGTGAGGACGCCGAGACCCTTCGCTCGACGCTCGACGGCGTCACCGCGCAGCGGCCGCTGATCGGACCGGCAACGGCCGAGACCTGGGAGGGATTCGCGGAGGTGGCCGCGGAGAAGAAGCTCCCAGTTCTCGTTCGATCCGATTCCCTCGAGGGGCTCGCGACCCTGACGCAGAACCTGGAGGACAAAGGGGTCGGGGACCTTGTTCTGGAGCCCATGGCCGACGACTGGGTCGGAGTCCTCACGCAGCTGACCCTCCTCCGTCGCCTCTCCCTCGAGAAGGTCTTCCGGCCGCTCGGCTACCCAACCTGCACCACCGCGAGCGGAAAGACGCTGAACGACCAGTCGCTCGCCGCGGGGATGGCCGTCTGCCGCTACGCCGGGATCGTGATCACGGACACCGCGACGCCTGAGGAGATCCTCCCGATCCTGACGGTCCGACAGAACATCTACACCGACCCGACCGTCCCGAACGCCATCGAGGCGAAGCTCTACGAGATCGGCAATCCGGGGCCGGACGCACCGGTGATCCTCACGACGAACTTCGCGTTGACGTACTTCACCGTCGCCGGCGAAGTCGAGAACAGCAAGGTCCCGACCTTCATCAGCGTGTTCGATACCGAGGGGCTCGGCGTGCTGAACGCGTACGCCGACGACAAGCTGACCGCCGAGGAGATCGTCAAGTCGGTCAACGCCCAAGGGGTGATGGACCGCGTGAGCCACAACAAGCTGATCATCCCGGGGCTCGTGGCCGTGCTGAGGATGGAGATCGAAGAGGAGTCGGGATGGGAGGTGATCGTCGGTCCGGAGGACGCCGCCGGCATTCCTCACTTCCTCAAGACCGAGTGGGGCGGCTAACGGACGGCCTATGGGAACGGAAACGGTCCGCGTCAGATTCCAGCCGGAAGGGAAGAGCGTCGAGGTACGGCGAGGAACATCGCTCCTCGACGCCGCGCGCTCGGCCGGGGTGTTCGTCGCGTCGATCTGCGGCGGCGACGGAATCTGCGGACGCTGTCGGGTGCAGATCCTCTCCGGTAAGGTCGACGCGGAACCGACCGCTCTCCTCACCCGCGAGGAGATCCAACAGGGCTACGTTCTCGCCTGCCAGACGCGGGTCACTGAGGATGTGGACGTCACCGTGCCCCCCGAGTCTCGGGTCGACGGAGCTCAGATCCTCGTCGATGAGGATACCGATCGATTCCGCGCGCTGACCCCCGGGCTTGGGGCCGCCAAGGAGTACCCGTACGCGCCGATCGTGTCGAAGCTGTGCGTCGAGCTCACGCCGCCGACGCTACAGGACTACCTCGGCTGTCAGGAGCGGCTCTACCGCGAGATCCGCCGCCGCGTCGACGCACCGAGGATGCAGATGGGGCTGAAGGTGCTTCAGTCCCTCCCCCAGCAGCATCGAAGAGGGAAATGGAAGATCACCGCCACCCTCGGGAACCGTGGGGAGACGATCGAGGTGATCCAGATCGAGGAAGGGGATCGAACCGACGCTTCCTACGGGATCGTCGTCGACATCGGGACGTCGACGGTCGTCGCGCATCTCGTCGATCTGCTCAGTTCGAAGACGCTCGACGCAGAGGCGTGCTACAACTCCCAGATCCCGTACGGCGCGGAAGTGACCCGCCGGATCATTCACGCCGAGCGAGAGGGCGCCGGGCCGCTTCGAGACGCCGTTGTCGGAGACATCAACAACCTGATCAACACCCTTGCCACGCGGTGCAACGTCGAACTCCAAGACGTGATCGCCTGTTTCGCATCCGGGAACACGACGATGCTGCACTTCTTGCTCGGGCTCGATGCGTCGCACATCCGGAAGTCGCCCTACGTCCCGACGACCACGAACCCGCCCCCCGTCCGCGCGGCGGAGGTCGGAATCCGGATCAACCCGCGCGGCATCCTGTACACGATGCCAGCGATCGGCGGCTGGGTCGGCGGCGACATCACCGCTGGGATCCTCGCGACCGGACTGGCGGACGGGTCCCATCTGACAATGCTGATCGATGTCGGCACAAACGGAGAGATCGTGCTCGGGAACGACGAATGGATGCTGGCGTGCGCCACGTCGGCCGGTCCGGCGTTCGAAGGAACCGGTGTCAAGTCGGGGATGCGAGCGTCCCGGGGGGCGATCGAGCGCGTCGCGTTCTCCGACAGCGAATCGATCGACATCGAGACCATCGGCGACGCACCACCCCGCGGCATCTGCGGCTCGGGACTGATCGACGCGATCGCCAGTCTGTTCGAGGGCGGTATCATCGATCGCTCCGGGCATCTCCTGACCGATCGCTCCTCCCGGGTTCGCGAGGTCGGCGGGCAGCTGGAGTTCGTCCTGGTGGCCGCCGGCGAGAGCGGCAACGGCACGGACATCGTCATTACCCAACCGGACATCGAGAAGGTCCTGCGGGCGAAGGCGGCGATCTACGCCGGTGCGAAGATCCTGCTCGAGTCGACCGACCACCGGTTCGAGGACATCGACCAGCTGCTGATCGCCGGAGGATTCGGCAACTACCTCGACGGCCGCAAGGCGGTGCTGCTCGGGATGATCCCCGACATCCCGGTCGAGCGGATTCGCTTCGTCGGGAACACCTCCGTCGTCGGGGCCAAGATGGCCCTGTTGTCCATTGATGCACTGCGTCGCAGCGACGAGATCGCCGGCAGCGCCACGTACTACGACCTCATCACGTATCCTGACTACTACGAGGAGTTCATGTCGGCGAAGTTCCTTCCGCACACCCACCTGGGCTTGTTCCCGTCGGTCGCGGGCGTCCTCGCCGCTTCGACCTCCGCAGAGGATCGGACGAACCGATGAGCCTGACGGTCGCGGTGGCCGGGAAGGGCGGTACAGGGAAGACGACGCTTTCGGCCTTGCTCATCCGAGGCTTGTGCGAGCGTGGGGTGACGCCCCTGTTGGCAGTCGACGCCGATCCGAATGCGAACCTAGGCGAGGCCCTCGGTCTAACCGCCGACTTGTCGATCGGCCGCCTCCAGGCCGAGACGCTGAAGCAGATCCACAGCCTCCCGTCGGGCGTCCCGCTCAGCCGGCATCTGGAGTACGAACTCCATCAAGCGATTGCCGAGGGCGAGGACGTCGACCTCCTGGTGATGGGACACGGCGAGGGACCCGGGTGCTACTGCGCTGTCAATCACATTCTCAGACGCTACATCGAATCGCTGCGCTCCTCGTACCGTTGCACGATCCTAGACAACGAGGCCGGGATGGAACATCTGTCCCGCCGTGTGTCCCACGGGATCGACCTACTGCTCGTCGTCTCAGACGCCAGTCCGACCGCCCTTCGTTCTGCCGGACGAATCGCAGGCATCGCCGATGACCTCGAGCTGGAGATCGGCCAACGCTTCCTGGTGTTGACCAACCTGCGGGAGGAGCTGAGCGACCGTGCACGCGAGGAGATCAAGCGGATCGACCTGGAGATCCTCGGGAAGATCCCGTTCGACGAGGAGATGTATGAGCTGACCCTCGCCGGCCGCCCGATCGCGGAGCTGTCGCCGGAGGCGGTTTCGCTCACCAAGGTGTCCGATATGCTCGACACGCTGCTGCAGAAGGAGGAAGTCGCGTGACCGTTGAGATCCCCGATGTCAAGAAGAGCTGGCCGCATGCGATCAACACCGTGACGATCGGTGCCACGTCCGCCGAGGGCGGTACGCGGACGTCGACCGTCACCGTCGGTGGCGAAACGACGCTCCCTTTCTATCACTTCGAGGGGACGATGCCGAACAAGCCGGTCGTGGCGATGGAGGTCTGGGACGTCCCGGCCGAGGACTGGCCCGATACCGTCCGGGAGCCATTCGCCGACGTGCTCGACGATCCCGCCGGGTGGGCGAAGGCGTGCGTCGAGACGCACGGGGCCGAGATGATCTGCCTCCGTTTGCAAGGATGCGACCCGAACGGCGCGAACCGGACCCCTGAGGAGGCTGCCGCCACAGCCAAGGCGGTCGCCAAGGCCGTCGGCGTCCCTTTGATCGTCTGGGGCTGTGGAAACGACGAGAAGGACAACGAGATCTTCCCGCTCGTCGCCGAGGCCCTCTCCGGGGAGAACTGCCTCCTTGGAACGATCACCGAGGACAACTACAAGACCCTCACCGCTCTCGGTACGGCATACGGACACAAGCTGATCGCGGAGTCGCCCGTCGACATCAACATGGCGAAGCAGATCAACATCCTTGCGCTCGACATCGGCTTCCCGGCCGAGAACCTGGTGATCTTCCCGAGCACCGGCGCCCTCGGCTACGGGCTCGAGTACGTCTACTCGATCATGGAGCGTCTCCGGATCGCTGGACTGAAGGGCGACAAGGCCGTAGCGATGCCGATGCTCTGCGACATCGGGCTGGAGGTGTGGGGCGCCAAGGAGGCCCGGGCCCCGGAAAGCGAGGTCCCCGGCTGGGGCGACGTGACGATCCGCGGTCCGATGTGGGAGGCGTCGACGGCGGCCGTCTACCTGCTCGCCGGAGCCGATCTCCTGATCCTTCGCCATCCCGAGGCGGTGCAGCTCACCAAGAGAACGATCACTCGACTGATGGGAGGTGAGGCCGGATGATCCTCATCGGAGAGCGGATCAACGCGGGGTTCAAGGACATCGCAAACGCCATCCGGACCAAGAATCCGACCGCGGTGGAGAAGTGGGCTGTGGCGCAAGCCGAGGCCGGCGCTTCGTACCTGGACGTGAACATCGGGGCCGCCTCTCGTGATCCGGCGGACATGGCGTGGTTGGTGGAGACCGTGCAGGAGGTCGTGCCGACGAAGATCTCGGTCGACTCGACGAAGATCGAGACGATCGAGGCCGGCCTCGACGCGATCGACGGCCGCGGCGTCCTGATCAACTCGACCACCGCGGATCCCGGGAAGCTAGAGAAGACCGTGCCTCTCGCAGTGAAGTACAACGCGATGTTGCTCGGTCTGGCGATGGACGACCGAGGCAGCCCACAGAACGTCGATCGCCGGGTGGAGAACGGGGCGATGGTGTTCATAACGGCGATGGAGGGAGGACTCGACCCGGACCGGATCATTCTCGATCCGATCCTCATGCCGCTCAAGTTCATGCAGGAGCAGGCGGGGTTCGTCCTCGAGGCGATCGAGCAGTACACCCACCTCTCAGATCCCCCGCCCCACATCTCCGTCGGGCTGTCCAACATCGGGTCGAAGGCGGCCGAGCGGAGGCGGATCGTCCGCACGTTCCTCATCATGGCGATGGCCCGCGGACTGGACGCGGCGATCTGCAACGTCTGCGATGAGGAGCTGATCGCCGCGGTGGCGACGGCCGAACTGGTGCTGAACAAGGAGATCTACAGCGATTCGTACGTGCGCGCCTTCCAGGTGCGGCAGTAACGGCAGGAAGGAGGAGGAACGGTGGCGAACGGGAAACCCCGAAGCATCGACAGGGCGTCGCTCGAGGTCCTCGAGGCCAACGACGGACAGCGCGAAACCGCCTGGGATCGCTTGGACGCGATGCAGCCCCAGTGCACCTTTGGAAGTCAAGGCGTCTGCTGCCGGATTTGCAGCATGGGGCCGTGCCGCATCATCCCCGGGAAGACGGATCACGGGGTCTGCGGGGCCGATGTGGACACGATCGCGGCGCGAAACCTCGTACGAATGATCGCCGGAGGCGCGGCCGCGCACTCCGACCACGGTCGGGACGTGACCCACGCCCTTCTGCTGGCGGCCCGGGACGAATCGAGCGACTACGAGATCAAGGACCCGGTGAAGCTCCGACAGGTCGCGGCAGCGTACGGCATCGGCCAGAACGGCGCGTCGGACCGCGAGATCGCGGTCGCGCTCGCCGAGCGGGCGCTCGCCGATTTCGGGCAACAGGAGGGGGAGCTCAAGCTCGCGTTCCGCGCGCCGGAGAAGCGGGTCAAGCGATGGCAGGCCGCCGGCGTCGTCCCCCGCGGCGTCGACCGGGAGATCGTCGAGATCATGCACCGCACGCACATGGGGGTCGATTCCGAGTACCACAACATCATCCAACAGGGGATCCGCTGCTCGCTGGCCGACGGATGGGGCGGCTCGATGATCGCCACCGAACTGCAGGACGTCTTGTTCGGCACCCCGTCCCCGATCCGCGGCACGGTGAATCTCGGCGTGCTCGACGAGAAGCAGGTCAACCTCGTCGTCCACGGCCACGAGCCGGTCCTCTCCGAGATGGCCGTCGCCGCGGCCCGGGATCCCGAGCTTCTCGAGCTCGCCGCCGAAGCCGGGGCGGAGGGGATCAACGTCTCCGGGATCTGCTGCACGGCCAACGAAATCCTGATGCGGCACGGGGTGCCGATCGCCGGCAACTTCCTCCAGCAGGAACTGGCGATCATGACCGGGGCGGTCGATCTGATGATGGTCGACGTGCAGTGCATCATGCCGGCGCTTGCCGATCTCGTGAATCACTACCACACGAAACTGGTGACCACCTCCCCGAAGGCGAAGTTCCCGGGGGTGGAGCACGTCGAGTTCAGTGAGGAACGGGCGCTGGAGATCGCCAAGACGATCGTTCGCATGGCGATCGAGAACTACGGCCGTCGGGACCAGAAGCCGTTCATCCCGGACGAGACGATGGATCTGATCGCCGGGTTCACCGCCGAGTCCGTGTTCAGCTTCCTCGGAGGGACGTATCGATCGACGTACCGCCCGCTGAACGACGCGATCATCGACGGCCGGCTCCGCGGAGCGGCCGGGGTCGTCGGCTGCAACAACCCGAAGATCACCCACGACTGGGCTCACGTCGAGATGGCGAAGGAACTGATCAAGAACGACGTCCTGGTCGTGACGACCGGCTGCTCGGCGATCGCCGACGCGAAGCATGGCCTGATGCGACCGGAGATCGCGTTCGAGCTGGCCGGTGACGGCCTGAAGGAGATCTGTGAAACGGTCGGCATTCCACCGGTCCTCCACGTCGGCTCGTGCGTCGATAACGCGCGGATCCTGATGGTGCTGACGAACATGGTCCACGAGGGCGGGCTGGGCGAGGACATCTCCGACCTGCCGGTCGCCGGCGCGGCGCCGGAGTGGATGAGCGAGAAGGCGGTTTCGATCGGGTTCTACTTCGTCTCGTCCGGCGTATTCACGACACTCGGGATGCCGTTCCCGATCGAGGGATCGGAGAACCTAACCCGCTATCTGACCGAGGAGATCGAGTCGGTGGTCGGAGGGAAGTTCGCCTTCGAGCCGGACCCGATCGCGGCCGCGCGCCGGATGATCGACCACATCGACGCGAAGCGAGCGGCGCTGAAGCTGAAGGAGGTCATGTACGCCTGAACGCCGAGAACGACGGACGTAGAGGCCGGACGAGCACCGGTGGCCGAAACAACGTAAGGAGGCAGTGTGGCAGGGAGTGTCCCATCCGACCTTGAGATTGCGCAGGCGGCGAAGCCGAAACCGATTACGCAGATCGCGGCGGATCTCGGCATCCTCGAAGACGAACTCGATCCCCACGGGAAGCTGAAGGCGAAGGTCAGACTGTCGATCCTGGACCGCCTCGCCGATCGACCGAACGGGAAGTACATCGACGTGACCGCGATCACGCCGACGCCGCTCGGCGAGGGGAAGTCGACGACGATGGTCGGCCTGACCCAGGCCCTCGGCACGGTGCTCGGAGCGAACGTCATGTGCTGCATCCGCCAGCCGAGCATGGGGCCGACGTTCAACATCAAGGGGGGCGCCGCCGGCGGCGGCTACTCCCAGATCGTCCCAATGGAGGACTTCAATCTCCACCTGACCGGCGACATCCACGCGATCTCCGTCGCGCACAACCTCGTCGCCGCCGCGCTCGACACGCGGATGTTCCACGAGTCGCGCCAGACCGACGAGGCGCTCGCCAAGCGCGGCCTGCAGCGTCTCGACATCGATCCTGAGACGATCACCTGGCGCCGCGTCGTCGACATCTGCGACCGCTCGCTGCGCGAGATCGAGGTCGGGTTCAACGACGACAAGCTAAGGGACGGCTCCCCCAGCCCCGTCTTCCCGCGGAAGACCGGCTTCGACATCTCCGTTTCCTCGGAGATCATGGCGATCCTCGCTCTCGCGACCTCGCTCGCGGACATGCGCGAACGGTTCGGGAGGATGGTCGTCGGCCTCGATAAGAAGGGGAACCCCGTCAACGTCGAGCAGCTCGGCGTCGCCGGCGCGGTGACGGTCCTGATGAAGGAGGCCCTCATGCCGACGCTGATGCAGACGCTCGAGGGGCAGCCGGCGTTCGTCCACGCCGGCCCGTTCGCCAACATCGCGCACGGGAACAGCTCGATCATCGCCGACAAGATCGCCGTCAAACTCGCGGACTACGTCGTCACCGAGAGCGGGTTCGGCGCCGACATCGGGATGGAGAAGTTCTTCGACATCAAGTGCCGCTACAGCGGGCTGGTCCCCCATGTGGTGGTCCTGGTGGCCACCATCCGGGCTCTCAAGATGCACGGCGGCGGACCGACCGTGACCGCCGGCGCCCCGCTCGATAAGGCCTATCTGACCGAGGACCTGGAACTGCTGGACAAGGGGCTGGGGAACATGGTCCACCTCATCAACACGGCCAGGAAATTCGGGGTCAACGTGGTGGTGGCGGTCAACTCCTTCCAGACCGACACCCCGGCCGAGCTGGAACGGGTCCGCCAGGCCGCCATCGAGGCGGGGGCCGAGGATGCGGTG
>CAZGXU010000047.1:0-16414 GCA_964530075.1 uncultured Thermotogae bacterium | reverse complement strand
CTAGAGGATCGGGCGGTACTCCCGGGCGCCGAGGAGGCTCGCGCCGTACAGCCCGATCAACCCACCGAGGACCACCCCGAGAAGGAGATTGATCAAGCTGACGCCGAGGATCCTTCCTCCGATCGTCAGCCCCTCCAGGGCCGCGGGAGGAGTCCCCTGGGAGACGACGCCGTAGTGCAGCACGTAGAGGATGACGAGGAGGAGCAGGCCGGCGAGGAACCCGATCAGGATCCCGACCCCGACGGTGAGAGGGACGATCGTCCGCTCCGAGATCCCGGAAAGGCGGAGGAGCCGGATCTCCCCGGCGAAGGTTCGCAGCAGCTCGCGGTAGCCGCTCCGCGCGAAGAGCAGGCTGAGCGCGATCGTCAGGACGAGGGACGACAGCAGCCCGATCCGAGCCGCCGTCGAGAGCGGCGACCGATCCGGTTCGCCCTGGCTCCTCCGTTCGATCACCTCGGTCACTCCGTTCGACGACCGAAGTTCAGCGACCAGTTCCGACGTCGCGTAGGGCGTCGTCGGGGCGATCAGGAAGACGCCGCCGGACGCGTCCCGATCCAGCTCCTGGGAAAACCGGAAGGTGATGCGTTCGACGTCCTCCCTCGCCCGGATCTCGAGGTACATCCGGTCGACCGTCGCCGAGGAGAGCCGTGGCGACAGGTAGACCTGGATCTCCTCGACCGGCAGCGAGCCGTTCTCGCCGGCCCCCGCCAGGGACGGGGCCGGCACGAGGAAGAAGGTGCCGACAATGGCGAGGAAGACGAAGAGGAGCAATCCCGTCAGCGAGAAGAAGAGGGCGCTCCGGGCGCGGATCGATCCGAGGAGCTCACGGAACAGGAACAAGAACGGGCTCATGACTCCCTCACCGCCCCGTCGACCAGCCGCACGATCCGCTGCCCCCGCGTCACGTCGGGCAACGGGCCGCGAGTCGCCGCGACGGCCGTCAGGTGGCCGGTGTGCAACCGACCGATCAGCAGGCAGGCCTCAGCCTTTTCGTTGACGTCCAGCCCTTCGAGCGGCTCATCGATCAGCAGGAGGAGCGGATCGTCGCAGACGGCCAGAGCCAGTCCGAGGCGGACGCGATCGAGCGAGGAAAGCTCGGTCGCCTCGACGCCCTGCTGGCGGATCAGCCCCGTCGCCTCGAGGGCCAGGATCGCCTTCTCCTCGGCCTGCTCACGAAAGTTGCCGAGGGACCTCAGCTTGAACAAGACGTTCTCGTGCACCGTCCTCGCGAGCGGGGTGAATCCTTGCGGGAGGTACCCAATCCGCTGGCGCAGCTCGAGCCGCCTCTCCGGGCTCAAGCGACCCACGTTCCGTCCCTGCACGAGGAGCTGGCCGCGTTGAGGAGGGAGCTGACCCCCAAGCAGGCCGAGAAGGAGCGACTTCCCGGACGACGCCGGGCCGACGAGGTAGATGAGTTCCCCCTGCTCGACGTGGAGGTGGATGTCCTCGAGAATCTTGACCCCGTCCTCCGTGGAGAAGTGCAGTTCGGAAACCTGGATCATCACGGCCATCGTGCCACCGCGTACCGTTTCTTCCCGGCCAGATCGGTCTTCATACGGACATCGACGAAGCCGCCGACCTCCAGCATCCGAGTCACTGCGCCGTCCTGACCGTGGCCGATCTCGAGAAAGAGCAGGCCGGCGGAGTTCATGTGATCCGGCAGTCCCTCGATAAGCTCGGCGACCTCCTCCAGCCCGCCGACGCCACCGTCGAGGGCGACGCGGGGCTCGTGCTCCCTCACCTCCGCCGGAAGCTTCTCCAGCTCCTCCTCGGCGACGTACGGGGGATTCGATGCGATCAGATCGTAGGATCCTGTCACGCGTTCGAACCAGTCGCTCTCGATGAAGGCGATCCGATCCTCCACGCCGTTCAGCGCAGCGTTCCCTCTCGCGAGCTCGAGGGCCCTTTCCGAGATGTCGACCGCGGTCACCGCCGCCCGCGGGAAGTACCTCGCAAGACAGACGGCGATCACCCCGGTCCCCGTTCCCAGATCGAGACACGCGATGTCGCGATCTCGAGGCACCAGACTGAGGATGTGGTCGAGGAGCTCCTCGGTCTCCGGACGCGGGATCGACGCGTCTCGATGGACCCGGAAGCGAAGGCCGAAGAACTGGACCTCACCGATCAGGTGTTGAAGAGGAGTCCCGTCCCGCCGCCGCTTGACGACCGTCCGATAGCGGGTCCGCTCGTCGGGCGTGAGAGGCTGATCGGGCGAGATGTAGAGATTGAGCCGCTCGACATCGAGAGTGTGCGCCAGGAGGATTTCAGCTTCCAGCCGCGGCTGAACGATCCCGGCAGCCTCAAAATAACCACGGGTCCAGTTTAAAACCTGGCGGATGGTCCACTCGGTGCTCAGTGTCGTCCCCCCACCCACGAAGGCCGACAGCCCTCATTTGCCCAATACAATAGCGAAATCTTGTTGCCAATACAAGCGCTCCGTATAATGGAACATCTTAGCGAAGGCGGAACAGGGCTCGCGAATGGGCCTATCGCCACGGCTTCGGGGAGGGACGGTATGGTGGTCGTTTATCTTCTATTCTTCTCCGCTATGATGATCGCGGCCGGGGCCGCCTCCGCGGTCCATCGGCTTTTCCCCGCCTTCTTGGGGCTGTCCGCGTCCGCATCGAGCCTGATCCTCGGCGCAGTCGTCGGCGCGGCGGTCGCCGCGTCCCTTCACCTCGTCTGGAAACGCCTGTCCCCGATCTGGTTCAAGGAGAACTCGGAGATCCGGTTCGTCAACAGCTTCATCGTCGGGCTCGGTGCGGCCGTCGTCGGAATCGTGTTCTACTTCGGGCTCGATATCGCTTTCCCGGCCGTGAGCGCGGTGCGCGTTGTACAGGGGTTCCTTCTGATCGGAAGCGCGCTCGTCGGCCTGCGGATCGGCTTCTCGTTCGACGGCCCGATCTGGCCGATCGGCGGCGGCACGGGGCTCGGCGCGCGAAGCCGCCTCCGAACATCGGGAGGGAAGCTCCTCGACACGAGCGTCATCATCGACGGTCGGATCGAAAGCCTTCTGTCGACCGGCTTCGTCGAGGGGGAGATCCTCGTCCCCGAATTCGTCCTCGCCGAGCTCCAGAACATCGCCGATTCATCGAACAGCCTGAGGCGCCGGAAGGGAAGGCGCGGTCTCGACATCTTGAACGAGCTGATGCGCGATGAGAACGTGTTGATTCGCATCCTCACCAAGGACTATCCTTCGATCCGTGAGGTCGACCGGAAGCTGATTCGCTTGGCGAAAGACGAAGGGGTAACGCTGGTCACGACCGACTTCAACCTGAACCGCGTCGCCCAGGTGGAGGGCGTGCCGATCCTGAACGTGAACGAGCTCGCCAACGCCGTCCGACCGCGATTCATCCCCGGCGAAGGGATCTCCGTCGAGATCATCGACCGCGGTGAGGAGATCAACCAAGGGATCGGCTATCTCGACGATGGCACGATGGTCGTGGTCGAGAACGGGCGCCGACATATCGGCCGGACGATCAAGGCAACGGTCAAGAGCACGTTGCAGACGGAGGCGGGGAGGATGCTGTTCGTCGAGCCGGCCGGTGAGATACCACGTTGGGAACGCTAGAAAGGAAGGAGATCGTGAAAGCCCGCATTCTGACCTTTGTCGTCTGTCTGATCCCCGTCGGTCTCGTCTCCGGATGCACGTTCTTCGGAGGCAACGAGGTCGACTACACCAACTGGGAGCCGGCCCTCTCGCCGGACGGCCATGCCCTCGTCTACGAATCCCCGGCCGACGGGAACCTCGAGCTGTTCCTCCGCGACCTGGAGACGAGCGAGGAGCGCCGTCTGACCCAGAACGAGGATCCGGATTGGTCCCCGACCTGGGCGCCGACCGGCGATCGGATCGCGTTCGCGTCGAGCCGGAGCGATAACGTGGACATCTACGTTCTCGACCTCAACGATCTGAGCGTCGAACGCCTCACGACCCACGAGAGCGACGACATCAACCCCGACTGGGGGAGCGACGGGCGCATCTATTTCAACTCGAACCGCTCGGGGGCGTGGGAGATCTACGCGATCGATCCGGACGACAAGACGTTGGTGAAGATCACGCAGGTCGTCCAGTCGTCCGGTTCATGACCTCCAGCGCGGTGATCCTCGCCGCTGGGCGTGGGAAGAGAATGCGCTCGAGCGTCCGCAAGACGTTCGTCGATCTCGCCGGGCGCCCACTCTTCGTCCACTCCGTCGAGGCCTTCTCCCGCGTCCCGCGGGTGGAGGAGATCCTCGTCGTCGTCCACGCCGCCGATCTCGAGGCTGCTAGGTCCATCGTCGAACCGATCGTCCCGAATCCGAACGTCGTGGTCGGAGGGGCGACGCGGCGCGAGTCGTCGCTCGCCGGGATCCGCGCCGCGACGGGGGAGATCGTCCTGATCCACGACGGATGCCGGCCGTTCGCGAGCCCGGCGTTGATCGAGCGGGTCCTCGATGAGACCGAGCGCCACGGCGCGGTCGTCCCCGTTCTCCCCGTGACCGAGACCCTCTACCATCTGGATGGCGCCGGGCACTGCGCGAGGGAGGTCCTCGAACGCGCCTCGATCGCCCGCGCACAGACGCCCCAGGGATTTCGCCGCTCGCTGATCCTCCGCTGCCTGGAGAAGGCCGATCCCGCGGTCACCGACGACGCGTCGGCGATCCTCGCACAAGGAGAGCCCGTCTTCGCCCTCGAAGGGGAGGCGGCGAATCTGAAGGTGACCTACCCGGAGGATCTCCGCTGGGCTGAGGCGTACGCCGCCCGCCCCGGCTGACGGGCCACGACCCGGACGGTGACGCTTTGCCTGCCCCTGCCGATCCGGCTAGAATGCACTCATTCTCTTCGCCAAGGAGGCTGGCATGATGCGAGGTAGGATCGTAGTGCTCGTGTTGGGGCTGATGGCGATCTTGTCGCTAGCGGCGGGGGCACAGGGGACGTGGCTCGTTCCCTACGTCGCCGGCGACACCGCGGTTTGGTTCTTCAACAACACCACCGGGATGGACGTCACCGGCCTCCAGGTCGAGTTCGACCAGGAAGTGACGATCGTCAACAAGATCGAGATCGGGGGGGGTCTGGCGCCGCTCGGTGAGCTGACAGGCACGGCCTTCACGTTCGTCGGGGAGCTCGTCAAGCACGGAACCGTCGAACTCGACTGGCAGCCCGTGAACGCCGTCCCGACGTATGCAATTTGGCTCTCCGGGGAGCGCGCCGCAGGAACGCCATACTTCACCACGATCGCGAAGCTCGGGTACCTGTTCGGGCAGGGGATCGTGCACCTGCGAGAGGCCGATCCGGCGGCATTGGCCGCCGCGTTCGAGCAGTTCTTCCAGGACAACGCCGACTACCTCGCCGGCCTGTCCGAGTCGCTGGGAATGTCGCTACAGGATTCACTGATGCCGATCATCATGGCGGCGCCGGCGGAAGGGATCGAGAACTTCTTCAACACCATCGTCGGCATGCTCGGTGTCACCACCCTCGAGGGCGTCCTCGAGGGAGGGATCGACTTCTCCGCCCTGTTCGAGGCGCTCGGTCTCTGAGTCCGAGCGGATCGAAGCAAGCTGCGCGGGGAGGCCTCGGCCTCCCCGTTTTCCCTTACCGTCCCGTCGGCTGCGATTCGGCGGCCCGCGGGTTGCCGGCGAGGAGGAGGGCGCGGACGCGCGGCGGATCGAGCGGATAGCAGCGGACCGGCGCTCCCGTCGCGTGGGCGACGGCACGCGCGACGGCCGCGTGGGAGGCCATCAACGGGACCTCGCCGATCCCCTTCGCTCCGAACGGACCGGCCGGGAACTCGGCCTCGACGAATTCGACGCGCGCATCCGGCGCCACGTCGCGAACCGTGGGGAGACGATACGTCGTCAGGCCGTTGACGATCAGCCGCCCGTCGCGCTGCGGGATCTCCTCCATCAGCGCGAACCCGATCCCCTGCGCGATGCCGCCTTGCACCTGCCCGGTCGCCAGGCTTCGATTGAGGATCCGCCCGGAGTCGTGCACCGCGACGAAGTCGACGACGGCTACCTCGCCGGTCCGTCCGTCGATCTCGACCTCGGCGATGTGCGTCGCGTAAGCGTAGACCGGGTAGGCGTCCCCGAGACCGGTCTCCGGATCCCAGCTGACCGGCTCGGACCGCGCCCAACCCTCGACCGCCGGGTCGAGGTTCCGCAGCCAGAACGCGCCGGCGATCTCATCGAGACGCTGAGGGGCCTGATCGGGAGGGATCCCCAGATCCTCGGCGACGGCGTCGATCCGCCCGCGCAGCTTCTTCGCTGCGTCGAGGATCGCGAGGGCGCTCATCATCGTCCCGCGCGACGCGACCGTCGGGCCGCTGTCCGGGACGCGGCTCGTGTCGACCGGCGCGATGTGGACCCGCTCGATCTCGACGCCGATCGACTCGGCGGCGACCTGCAGGAGGGCCGCCGTCAGCCCCTGCCCCATCTCGACCGTCCCGACCGCCACCCCGATCGATCCGTCGGCCTCGAGCTTCATCGTCGCCCCGGCCTTGTCGAGGAACGGGGCCTTCCCGCCGAGCCCGACGCCGTAGAGGACGCACGCCAGGCCGACCCCGCGGCGCCGATCCGCCTGCTTTGCGTTGAACGCCTCGACCCGCCGCAGGCGGTCTTTCCATCCGGCCAGCTCGACCGCCTGCTCGAGTGTCTCGAGGACGCCGACGCTCTCCTTCACGACCTGGCCGGTCGACGTCCGATCTCCGGGGCGGAGGAGGTTGCGCCGTCGGATCTCGGCCCGCTCGATCCCGAGGCGCTCCGCAAGGAGGTCCATCTGCGACTCGTGCGGGAAGATGACCTGCGGGCTGCCGAACCCCCGGAACGCCCCGTTCGGGACCGTGTTCGTCGCGACCGACTTCGCGTCGACCTTGACGTGCGGGACCCGGTACGGCCCGGCCGCCGTGCACAGGCTCCGCCAGAGGACGGCCGAGGAGAGCGTCTGGTAGGCTCCGGCGTTTAGGGTCACGTCGACGTCGATCGCGGTCAGCGTCCCGTCCGCCCTCGCACCGGTCCGATAGCGGACCCGCGACGGATGCCGCTTGCTCGTCGTCAGGACGTCCTCACCTCGATCGAGGACGAGCTTCACCGGTCGGCGCGCCTTGTGCGCCATCAACGCGGCGAGCGAGCAGATCAGCGACGGAACGTCCTCCTTGCCGCCGAACGCCCCACCGGTCGCCGTCTGGACGGCGCGGACCTTCGACAGCGGGAGGCCGATCACCTTGGCCACGGCGTTCTGAACGTAAAACGGGCACTGCATCGACGCGTGGATCGCGATCGATCCGAGCTCGTCGGGGACGGCGATCGCCCCTTGAGGCTCGATGTACGCGTGCTCCTGGTAGCCGGTCTCGTACTCCGCTTCGACGATCACGTCGGCCTCGGCGAACCCGCGCTCGACGTCGCCCTTCCGGAGGACCATCGCGTTGAACAGGTTCCCGCCGCCCTCGGCGGCGGCCGGGTCGGCGACGAGGATCGGCGCGTCCGGCTCGAGGGCCGCCATCGGGTCGCTGACGGCCGGGAGCTCCTCGTACTCGACGAGGACGTGCCCGGCGGCCCGCTTCGCCGCCCGTCGCGACATCGCCGCGACGAGCGCGACCGGTTCGCCGACGTAGCGGACGACGTCCGAGGCGAGGGCCGGCTGATCGTCGTAGACGACGTGGACGACGTTCGTCCCGGGCACGTCGGCGTGGGTGACGACGCAGACGACGTCCGGATCGTCGAGCACGGCCGTGGGATCGATCCGGACGATCTTCGCGTGCGGATACGGGCTGCGAACGACCCAACCGTGGAGCATCCCCGGGAAGGCGAGGTCGTCGGCGAACCGCGCCTCGCCGCGCACCTTGTCCACGGCGTCGGGGCGCGGGATCCCCGCTCCGATCAGCGTCGTCCGCTCGTCGCTCACGCTAGAGTCGGCCTCCCATCGTCAGCGTCATGATCGCCTTCTGCGTGTGGAGCCGGTTCTCCGCCTGGTCGTAGATCCAGGAGAGTCCGTTGTCGCAGACCTCCGGCTCGGCCTCGTGGCCGCGGTCGACCGGCATGCACTGAAGAAGGTAGCCCGGATCGCAGAGGCGCTTCTGTCGATCGGCCGTGTAGCACCAATCCTTGTACCGGAGCGCGATCTCGCGCTCCTTCTCCTTGCCGATCTCGTAGCGATCCTTGGTGAACCAGTTCCTCGGGAAGACGACGGTCGCGCCCTCGAGGGCCGCGTCGAGGTCGTTCTCCATCGTGAAGCCTCCCCCGGACGCGGCCGCCAGGTCGCGGCACTGTCCGATCACGGTGGGATCCATGTCGTAGCCCGGCGGATGGGCGACGACGACGTCCATCCCGAACATCGCCGAGATCAGCGCCGTCCCCTGGACCGAGCAGAGGCCGCGGATCCACGGGGTGTACGCCCACATGATGACGATCTTCCTCCCCTTCACTTCGCCGTCGAGCTTCTCGTGCATTGTGTAGACGTCGGTCAACGACTGGCACGGATGGTTGATGTCCGAGGCCATGTTGATCACCGGCACCTCGGCGTGCTCGGCGAACCTGCGGATCACCTCGTCGCCGAAGCCGTAGCGGTCGATCGCGTCGTCGAGGAGGCGGATCCCGATCCCGTCGCAGAATCGGGCCATCGCCTTCGCCGTATCCTTGACCGTCTCCCCCGCCCCCGGCTTGTCCTCGAGCGACAGGCGCATCGTCTGTGGGTTGATGAACTGCGCGTGCCCGCCGAGCTGCGTCATCCCGGTCTCGAACGACATCCGCGTCCGCGTCGATCCGGCGAAGAACATCATCGCGAACGTCTTGTCCTGCAGGTAGCGATGCGGCTGCCCGCTGTAGTAGAGGCCCTTCAGCTGGTCGGTCACCTTCATCGCGACCTCGTACTCCTCGCGCGTCCAGTCCACCTCGCTGATCAGGTCCCGCCCGGCCAGATCGAACCAGCTCATTCTTCCTCCTTCAAAGAACTGCCAACCGCAGAGATCGCAGAGGATCGCAGAGGATCGGGGAAGTCGTTGATCATCCTTCGGATTCCGTCCTTTAGCCATATGACGTTGAAGTTGAGCAAGAGGCCGACGTGGCATCCCGACAGTTTGAGGTACGAGAGCAGCTGTGCTTCGTGAATCGGTGCTAGTACTTCAACAGCCTTGATCTCGACGATCACCCGGCCCTCGACCAAGAGGTCTACGCGATAGCCTGCGTCAAGCTCGACATCCTGGTAGACGATGGGCAAGGGCTTCTGTCGCTTGACGTGTAGTCCTTGGCGCGAAAGCTCGAACTCAAGGCAGGCTTCGTACGCGGACTCCAACAGACCGGGACCAAGCTCTGAGTGAACGGTCATGGCAGCCCCGATGATCGCCTCCATAAGTTCGTTCAGCTTCTGACCATTCTCCACTTCGGTTTCCTCTGCGCTTCTCCGCGCCCTCTGCGGTTCTGCTTGTGCCTTGCTTCTCGGTTCTGGTTCTACCCCATGATCAGGGCCATCATCCCCTTCTGCGCGTGGAGGCGATTCGCCGCCTCCTCGATGATCACCGAGTTCGGGCCGTCGATGACCTCCTCAGTGACCTCCATGTCCCGATCGGCGGGAAGGCAGTGCATGTAGATGGCGTCGTCCGTCAGGGCCATCTTCTCGTTCGTGCAGATCCAATCCTTGTTCGCCTCGAAGACCGCTTTGGCCTTGGCCTCGTCCATGATCCCGGACCCGTCGGTCGGCTGGACCGTCCACGCCTTCGGGTAGACGACGTCGGCGCCCTCGAACG
Organism: uncultured Thermotogae bacterium; assembly: GCA_964530075.1. Lineage (GTDB taxonomy): Bacteria > Bipolaricaulota > Bipolaricaulia > UBA7950 > UBA9294 > JANQEA01. Next base: position 6,701 of record CAZGXU010000047.1, on the reverse strand, counting down.
ACCCGTCCATGTCGTGCGAGATCCTGAACGCGCCGCCGTACTTCGCGGCGAGCTTCTCCGTCGCTTCGAGGATCTTCGGATCGAGATCGAGCCCTTCGGGGTGCGCCAGCGTCACGTCCATCCCCATCATCGCGGCGGAGACGATCGCCGACTGCGGCACCGCGAGCGGTTTGGCGACCGAGCCGGAGTAGGCCCAGCTCATCACGAACTTCTTCCCCTGCAGGTCGTGGCCGAGCTTCTCCTGCATCGTCATCACGTCGGCGAGCGCCTGGCACGGGTGGTACATGTCGTCTTCCATGTTGATGACCGGCACCTTCGACCACTCGGCGAACTCGCGGACGATCCGGTCGCCCTTCCCGTACTCCCAGCCGGTCGGCTTCCCGTAGATCCGGATCGCGATCGCGTCGCCCATCTCGGCGAGGACGCGGGCGACGTCGCTGATCCGCTCGGTCGAGTACGCGACCTCCTCGCCCTTCAGCGCCGGCGTGTACACCGCCCCGGGCTGGAGGAAGTGCGCGTGGCCTCCGAGCTGGGTCATCCCGGCCTCGAACGAGTTCCGCGTCCGCAGGCTCGTGTTGTAGAAGAGCATGTGGAGCGTCTGCCCTTCGAGCACCCTGTGCGGCTCGCGTCGGATGAACTTCCGTTTCAGGTCGTGCGCCGCGTCGAGCACCGCCTCGATCTCGTCGCGCTCGAAATCGAGCCATGTGGTGAAGTCCCGGCCCCGAAGCGTGGTACTGGACATCGTTGAGTCCCTCCTTGTGTTCTACTTCTCGCTGCTACCGAGCGCTCCAACCCTTCACCGCGGAGATCGCAGGGAATCCAGAGAAGCGGATCCGCGGCGTTCCATTCCTCCTTGTCACGTCATTCCCCTCCGCAGCGCGGGACTACTTCGTGATCGTCGTCCCCGCGTTCCCCTCGAGCGCGTCGAACGCCTTTCCGAGCGAGGTGACGATCGCCCTCTCGCCGCCGGCCTCGATGAACCGGATCGCCGCGCGGATCTTCGGCTCCATCGAGCCCTTGGCGAAGTGTCCCTCGGCGTGGTACCGCTTCGCCTCTTCGACGGTCATCCGCGAGAGCGCCTTCTCCTCCGGCGTCTTGTAGTGGAGACGGACGCTGTCGACGTCGGTGAGGACGATGAAGATCGACGCGCCGACGTCGACCGCCAGCCGCTCGCCGGCGAGGTCCTTGTCGATCACCGCCTCGACGCCCCTCAGGCCGTCGTTCTCGCGAACGACCGGGATCCCGCCGCCCCCGGAGGCGATGACGATCGCTCGGGCGTCGACGAGATGGCGGATCGATTCCTTCTCGAAGATCTCGATCGGATCGGGTGACGGCACGACGCGGCGCCAGCCGCGCCCGGCGTCCTCGCGGACGTCGTATCCCTTCTCGTCCTGGAGCGCCTTCGCTTCTTGTTCGCCGTAGAAGGGGCCGACCGGCTTGGTCGGGTTGCTGAACGCCGGGTCCGCTCTGTCGACGACGACCTGCGTCACCACGGTGGCGATCGGGATCCCGCCCTTTCCGCGTTCGGCGAGGAGGTTTCCCAGATTCTGTTGGATCATGTATCCGATCAGCCCTTGGCTCTCCGCCCCGCAGACGAAGAGCGGCATCGGGGCGGCGACGTCCCTCCCCACCTCGTTCTGCAGAAGGATGTTTCCGACCTGCGGCCCGTTCCCGTGGGTCACGACGACCTTGTACTTCCCCGATTCGACCATCCGGGCCAGTTGCTCGCACGTGACGTGGACGTTGGCCATCTGTTCCTCAAACGTCCCCCGCTGCCCGGGCTGAAGGATCGCGTTGCCCCCGAGGGCGACGACGGTCAGCTGCTTCTCGCCTTGCATTCGATCACCTTTCCGTAGTCCGGTCTCTTCCGATGGACGCGAACTCACCGACCTCGGCGGACCCACGTCTCTCAGCACCCACTCCGCAAAGGGAATCCGCTCGCGGATTCCCTCAAGAGGCACCACAAACGAACGGTCCGTTCGTGGTACGGACTCTCACCGGCCATTGGGTCCCGTTCTCACTCGCCCACGAAGCAGCCACCTCTCGATGCTTCGTGCCATGGGAACGCACACGGGCGAATGCCTGTGTGCATTCCCTCATGCTCCCCAAATCTCCCGCATCCTCGTCCAGTGTTCGACCATCTTCTCGAACGCCGTCTCTCCGTCGCCGCGCTCGATCGCGTCGAGCACGTCGCGGTGAAGCGCGACGACGGTCTCCAGATCGTCGACGTTCTTCAAGTAGTAGTGCCGCGTGAACTCGCGGTAGACGCGCTGATCCATCGTATCGAGAAGCGGGGAGAGCGCCGCGGTCACCAGAGGATTCCCCGCAGCCTCCGCGAGGGCGGAGTGAAACGCCTTGTCGGCGTCGAGATAGGACTCGAAGTCGTCCCGCGCCGCGTGCTCGCACATCGAATCGAGGATCCCCCTCAGCTCGGCGAGCACCTCGGAGGAGCGGTTCCGAGCGACCAGCGCCGCGACCGGCGGCTCGAGCGCCTGGCGCGCGTCCATCACCTCGCGGCACCCGGCCTCGCTCTCGATCAGGTGGACGGTATCGTCCTCCTCGGCCGACGACGGAAGGCGGACGACGTAGTTGCCGCTCCCCGGCCGCGATTCGATGATCGACATGGCCTGGAGCGCGCTGAGCGCCTCGCGGATCGACGGCCGGCTGACGCCCATCTGCTCGGCGAGTTCGAACTCCGACGGGAGCTTGCTCCCCAGCGGGTAGTCGCCGCGCTGGATCGCGTCGACGATCTGTTCCGCCGCAATTGCGGTCACCTTGCGCGGTCGTACCTTCTCGAACGGCATCACCCCTCCTCGCGCGGGTCGTTTGGCCAAGCTGTATGATAGCTAGGCGGGTTCGGGGCCGCAATCCGTCAAACGCGCTTCTCACCCGGCTCGCGGAACAGGAAACGCCCTCGTCCGCGCTCCGCCGACACCTCGCCGTCGGCATAGACGACGTCGCCCCGCGCGATCGTCGCCGCGACGCGCCCGGTCACCACCCAGCCCTCGTACGGCGAGAAGTCGGTCCGCATGTGAAGGCCGGCGGCGCCGATCTCCCACGTCTCGTCCGGATCGAAGACGACGAGATCCGCGTCGGAGCCGACCTCGACCGCACCCTTCCGCGGGTAGAGGCCGTGGACGCGCGCCGGGCCCTCGCTCAGCAGCCGCGAGACGTCCGGCAGATGCAGCAGTCCCTTTCCGACGCCCTCGGAGTAGACGAGCGGGAGGAGGGTCTCCACCCCGGGCAGCCCGTACGGCAGGTCGAGAAACGATCCGCGCCACGTCTTCTGCTCCCGAGTGAACGGGCAATGATCGGTCGCGACGAGGTCGAGCTCTTGCCTCCGCAGGCCCTTCCAGAGCGCGCGTTGATCAGCGTCGGTCCGCAGCGGTGGGCTCGCGGCGAACAGGTGGCTGTCCATCCGGTCGTAGCTCCCCGCCGTCAGCACGAGGTACTGCGGGCAGGTCTCCGCGGTCAGCCGTGCGCCGCGTCCCCTCGCCTCGCGGACCGCGGCCAGGCCGAGAGCCGAGCTGACGTGCACAACGTGGGTCGGACATCCGGTCTCCTCCGCGAGGCGGCCGACCTGCCCGACGGCCGCCCCCTCGCACAGGTCGGGGCGAGCGATCGCGAGCGTCGCCATCTCGCTGAGCTCCGCCGGCGTCAGGCCGTCGACGATCGATCGGATCAGCCCTTCGTCCTCGCAGTGGACGACCGCGGCGGCTCCGAGGTCGGCCAGGGTCTCGAACGCCCGCTTCATGACCGGGGGGGAGGTCCGGCGGCCGGACTCCTCGTACGCCGTGTAGAACTTGAAGCTGGTCACCCCGCGGCGGACGCCCTCGACGAACTCCTCCTCCGCCCCCGGCTCCCAGCCGATCACCTCGCCATGCAGCGCCACGTCGACGACCGCGTCGGCGACTTCCTCGAGCCGGCGCTCGATCTCGTCGGGGATCGACGTCTCCGGCGTCCCGACGGTGAAGTCGATGATCGCCGTCACGCCGCCGCACGCCGCAGCGACCGTCCCGGTGTAAAAATCGTCGCTCGACCGCGTACCGGCGACGGGAAGGGCCATGTGGGTATGCGCGTCGATGACGCCGGGGAAGACGAGCTTCCCCTCGGCGTCGACCGTCCGCTCGCCGGCCAGCCCCGGCGAGACGGCGCGGATCGTCCCGCCGTCGATCCCCACGTCGGCTGAGGTCACCGACCAGGGGGTGACGACCGTCCCCCCTCGAACGACAAGCTCATGCATCGAAGTCGGCGGATCCCCCTTCCCAACAGCGTTGTTGAAAACCGGCCAAGCTGCATGATAGCATTGCCGGGCCCACCGGACAATCCGGCCGGCGGCCAGGAGGATCGATGATCGACCTGACACGAAACGAGGAGCGTCTTCGGCGGACCGCGCGGCGCGCCCGCGAGCGCGGGATCATCATCCCGACGTTCGCCCAGATGCGCGATCCCGGTCTCGTTCCCGCCCCGATTGTCGACCGGCTCGCCGAGATCGGCCTGTGGGACCTCCATCCGCTCAACCTGTTCCGGATCACATGGAAGAACGAGCCGACCGCGCGCGGCGGCGGGTTCGGCGGTGTCAACTACGTCGAGTTCCCGCCCGAGCTGACCGGCGTCCCGGCCCGGATCGTCGCCCTCGTCGGCAAGTGGTTCCCGACCGGCGCGCACAAGGTCGGGGCGACGTTCGGTTGCCTCGTCCCGCGACTGGTCACCGGGCAGTTCGATCCGACGTTCCACAAGGCCGTCTGGCCGTCGACCGGGAACTACTGCCGCGGAGGGGCCTACGACGCGAACCTCCTCGGCTGCGAGTCGATCGCGGTCCTCCCCGAGGAGATGTCCCGCGAGCGGTTCGAGTGGCTCTCGAAGGTCGCCGGCGAGGTGATCGCCACGCCGGGCTGCGAGTCGAACGTCTGGGAGATCTTCCAGAAGTGCAAGGAGCTCGAGGCGACGCGCGACAACGTGATGATTTTCAACCAGTTCGACGAGTTCGGAAACCACCTCTGGCACTACGACGTCACCGGCCGCGCGATGGAGGAGGTCCTGCGGGCCGAGCTCGGAGGCGGCGACTACGCCGGGGTCGTGCTGACCTCCGGTTCGTCGGGGACGATGGGGTGCGGCGACTACCTCAAGGAGCGATTCCCGCGGAGCAGGCTCGCCGTTTCCGAGGCGCTCCAGTGCCCGACGCTCCTGGAGAACGGGTTCGGCGGGCACCGGATCGAGGGGATCGGCGACAAGCACGTCCCGTGGATCCACAACGTCCGGAACACCGACATGGTCATCGCCATCGACGACGAGGACACGATGCGCCTCGTCCGGCTGTTCAACGAGGACGACGGACGGGCGTACCTCCAATCGCGGGGCGTCCCGGCGGATCTGGTCGAACGGCTCGACCTGCTCGGGATCTCGGGGATCGCCAACCTTCTCTCAGCGATCAAGTTCGCCAAGTACTACGAGCTGACCGGACGCGACGTCGTCCTGACCGTCCTGACCGACTCGATGGAGCTGTATCGGAGCCGCCTGGCGGAGCTCCGCGAGGCCCGCGGCCCGTACAGCGAGACGGACGCGGCGATCGACTATCACGCCCACCTGCTCGGGATGAAGACCGACGTCATGCTCGAGCTCGGCCACCGGGAGCGGAAGCGGATCCACAACTTGAAGTACTACACGTGGATCGAGCAGATGGGGCGCTCGGCCGAGGAGCTCGACAACCAATGGCGCGACTTCCCTGGCTACTGGGACCGGATCCACGCGCTCGTCCCGAAGATCGACGGGCTGATCGAGGCGTTCAACGAGCGCGTCGGGCTGCTGGACGAGCTCGAGCCGCCCGGCTAACCCACTATGGAACCGAGGCGCACGTCTCCACTGAAGGGCCTCCTCGACCGGATCCTCGCCGCGGTGAACGGCGGCCAAGCTGCTCGCCCCGTCCTCCTCGTCGGCGGGATCGAGGCCGGGAAGACATCGACCGGCCTGCGGCTCCTCTCCCTGTTGCGCCATGCCGGGGTCCTCGTCGGCGGGTTCCTTGCCCCCCGAAGGCTTAAGGGCGACGAGACCGTCGGCTACTCGCTGATCGACCTCGCGACGAACACGACGCACCCGTTCGCCGGCCTCGAACCGAGCAACGTGCCGGTCGGACGCTTCTTCGTCTCTCAAGAGGGCCTCGCGCGCGCGGACCGCGCCGTGACGGCGGCGCTCGATGAAGCGTCCGTCGTCTTCGTCGACGAGGTCGGGCGGCTCGAGCTCGGTGGAGGGGGGCACGCGCCGGCGGTGCGCCGGCTTCTCGCCTCGGACGTCGTCCCGATCCTCCTCGTTCGCGACGAGCTCGTCGACGCTGTGACGAAGGCATTCGGGATCGAGGATCCGGTCGTCTTCCACGCACGGGACGCGCTCGACGCGAGCGTGGCGAGCCCGGCCGGGATCCGGACGTTCCGGGAGATCGTCGCCTCGCTTCCCTATCCGCTCCTCGTCACCCTTGGCGAGGACGGGTTCCCGTGGTCGCGGCCAATGCACCTCGTCGATCGCGACGCGAACAGGCTCTGGTTCGCCACGTCGCGCGCGTCGGTGAAGGTCGCGCAGATCGAGAAAGACCCCCATGTGGCCGTCCTGTTCGTCGACTCGACCCGATTCAACTACGCGTCGATCCACGGGTTCGCGCGCGTCGTCGTCGACCCCGAGCGGGAGCGGGCGCTCTGGCGGGACGAGTG
>CAZGXU010000046.1:0-16667 GCA_964530075.1 uncultured Thermotogae bacterium | reverse complement strand
GGTCCTCGAGCGGACGAAGGAGATCGGCGTGATGAAGGCCGTCGGCGCGAAGAACAGCCACGTCATGTCGATCTTCCTGATCGAATCCGGATTGATGGGGTTGGTCGGCGGGATCGTCGGGACGGTCCTCGGCCTCGGATTGAGCGCGCTCGCGTCGTCGTTCATCGGGCGGTTCTTCGGGGTCGACATGGTGATGGTGATCAGCCCTCTCGTGATCCTCTACACCCTTGCGGGTTCGTTCGCGCTCGGCGCGGTCGCCGGACTCTGGCCGGCGCGGAGGGCGGCGAAGCTGCCGGTGGTCGACGCGCTCCGATACGAGTAGGTCTCAGGAGGAGGACGTCCGGTCCGTCCGGAGGTGTGAAGCTGTGCCGCAGGTAGAACCCGACGGCCGAGATCGTCTCCTCCTATGGCGGAGCCGTGGGAGAAGAAGCTGGCGCCTCCTCGGCTCCGCTCTGCCGAAGGAAGAGACGCCGTCGTCTTCGGCGGAACCGCGGCAGAGGGAACACCTGCTCCTTCTGTCCGTTTGGGGCGCGTTCGTTTGTCCATCGTTCATCGGCAGCTCGCGAGCTTTCCCGGACGAAGGAACGACGGTTCCCTCGCCTCGGGGTCGATCGGAGGGCGACGCGCAGTTCACAGGCTCTCCTGATTCGGCCGAGCAGGAGTCTCCTCGCCGAGTCGATCGGCGATCGACTCGGTCAGCACGTGGACGACGCCGTTGACGCGCATCGTGGCGATGCTTCGATCCTCGATCCGCCTCCGGACCGTCGCGACGTCGACCCCCAGGACCTCGGCTGCCTTCTCGATTGTCAGAAGCGACGGCAGCTCCACCCCGTCGTGGATCACGGCGCTCCCGAGGGCCCCGTTCCATTCAGGGCCCGCGGCGTGACGTCACGTCGCAATGGCGTGATAGCCCGCGTCCACATGGTGAGTTTCCCCGGTGACGGCGGAGGAGAGGTCGCTCAACAGGTAGACGGCAGCCTTGCCGACTTCGTCCGTCTCGATGTTTCGCCGCAGCGGCGCCGTTTGCTCCATCCTGTCGAGCATCACCTCGATCCCGGCGACGGCCATCGCGGAGAGCGTCCGACATGGCCCGGCCGAGAGGCAGTTGACCCGGATCCCAAGATCTCCGAGCTCCGCCGCGAGGTAGCGGACGGCGGACTCGAGCGCCGACTTCGCGACCCCCATCACGTTGTACCCGACGGTCGCCTTCTCCGCGCCGTAATAGGAAAGCGCGAGGATCGATCCCCCGGCCGGCATCAGGCCGCGGGCACACCGAGTGATCGCAATCAACGTATAGGCGCTGATGTCCAGCGCCCGTGCGAACACATCGCGAGGCGTCTCGACGAACACCCCCGGCTTAAGGTACTCGCGATCGGCGTAGGCGACCGAATGGACGACGAAGTCCAACGTCCCGAAGTCCCGCTTCACCGCAGCGAAGAGCGCGTCGAGGTCCTCGTCCTTCCCGACGTCGCACGGATGGAGCCACGGATCGGTCAGCCCGACTTCCCCAATCGTCTTGCGCACCCGCCGTTCCATCTTCTCGCCGGGCAGGTACGAGAAGGCACACGTCGCTCCCCGGTCGATCGCGTTTCGAGCGATGTGCCACGCGATGCTCCTCTCGTTGGCGACACCGAAGATCAGCCCCTTCTTCCCTTCGAGCAAGCTCATGTCATTCTCCTCCCTCGCCGGCACGTCCTTCGCTCCACCGCTACGGTACCGCCGCTGTCGGCCGACTGCAACGGAGGCGCGACGAGCGGACGGACGGTCCCCCGGGATGGCCGGCCCTCGATCGAAGCTGTATCCTTCGAGGGCCGATCGTCACGGGAAAGGGAGGGTGACATGTTCAGAATCCTGATGGGCCTGATCGGCGTCGTCGGACTGGTCGTGGCGACGTCGCTCCTGTTCGGAGGAGGAAGCCTGCTCGTGCTCGAGTCGACCCTGACCGACGAAAACGGATTCATCAACAGCGTCCCGTTCGACATCGAGGTCGACGGATACGCGGTCGTCGCCGGACCGGCGGAGATCGAGTTGACGCCCGACGTACCGGTCGACCTCGGCGAGATCGTGACGTTGCGGGTCCGCGCGATCCCCGACGATCCGGCGCGCGGGATCTTCGTCGGCGTCGCCGAGGCCGCGGACGTCGACGCATATCTGGGGGGGATCCCCCACGCGATCGTCGAGGATCTCAACGAGGACTCGTTCTCACTGACGTACCGCGTCGACGCGTCCGGGGAGGCCCCCGGAGCACCGAGCGAGCAGTCGTTCTGGGTCGCATCGACTCACGGTCCGGGCCCGCAGACGCTCGAGTGGCAGATCGAGGACGGCAACGTCTCGTTCGTGGTGATGAACGAGGACGCGACGGACGGGATCTCGTTCGAGGCCGTGGTCGGCGCCCGGGTGCCGCTGATCCGTCCCATCGGCACGGGCCTGCTGATCGGCGGCGGGGTGGCCCTCGCCGTCGGGATGATCCTCCTCACGCTGGCGTTGTAGTTCAGGACGAGGACCCGGTGAGGTGAATCGACTGATCGATCCGTCGGAAGTCGGCCGGGTTGTATCCGTTGGCCTCGAGACGCTCGAAGATCCCGTCGAGCGTCTCCTCGGGGAGCGTCGGCGTTCGGCTGAGGATCCAGCCGTACCTGCGCAGCGGGTGTCCGACGACGGCGTACCGGTAGTCCGGAGCGAGGTCGAGGATCCAGTAGTCCCCGGGAAAGAACCAGCGCCCGAACAGCTGCACGAAGCTGACTTTCAGCTTCGCCGGCTCGGACGGATCCGGGATCCAGGCCCGTCCGACGACGCTCTGTAGCGAACCGTCCGTGCGGTAGCAGGAGTTCTTCACCCCGATCTGCCCGTTTGCCAGCAGGTGATACTCGGCCGTCGTCCCCTGAGTGCACGCCCGCTCAAACGTCGTCGGAATGCTCGCCACGGCGTACCAGAGCCCCATGTATCGCCCGACGTCGACGGCTTCCACCACCGCCGGCCGGTCGGCCAACCTCCCCCTGAACCCCATTGCACCGATGGCGAAGATCGCCAGAAGTCCCGCTACAATCCTCATCGCTTCCCTCCTATCCCTTGGACGAAACACCCGAACGTACTCCGCTCAGGCGGAAGAAGGCAAGGTCACCGATTCGCTCGCGTCAGAGGCCGCTGGACCGTGACCCACCACAGCGAACCTCCGATCCTCACGATACCCTCTCTGCGTCCCACCTAGCGCGGCGACCGCAACCGCGCGGGCCGGAAATGGTCGTCCAAGGACCGGTTGCGGCGTGGATCGACCGATCCTACAGTGACGGGGTCATGGAGACGCTCAACAGGGATCGCATCGTGGGCGGACGGAGTCGCCCCCTTCCGGACGATGACACCTTGTATCGCGCCCTCGTCGATCGGGACAGCCGATTCGACGGGCTCTTCGTCGCCGGCGTGAAGACGACGGGGATCTTCTGCCGGCCGACGTGCCGCGCCCGCAAGCCGAAGGCGGGGAACGTCGAGTTCTTCGCAACGCCGCGCGATGCCCTCCTCCATGGCTACCGGCCGTGCAAGCTCTGCCGGCCGATGGGCCTTCCGGGCGAAGCCCCCGACTGGCTGCAGCCGCTTCTCGATGATGTCGCTGCGCATCCCGAGCGTCGCCTCACCGATCGGGCGTTGCGCGACCGCGGGCTGGAGCCGCACCGCGTCCGACGGTGGTTTCAGAAGCACCACGGGATGACGTTCCACGCCTACTGTCGCGCCCTCCGGATCGGCCAGGCGTTCGGCCGAATACGTGAGGGGAGAGACGTCGGGCCGACCGCATTCGGCTCCGGGTACGATTCGCTCAGCGGGTTCACCGAATCGTTCAAGAAGACGACGGGTTTCCCGCCCCAGGAGAGCCGGAACCGACGGATCGTTCGCGTGACTCGGTTCCCGACCCCGCTCGGCCCGATGCTCGCCGGGGCGACGGAGGACGGCGTCTGCCTGCTCGAGTTCGCCGACCGAAGGATGCTCGAGACGCAGCTGGCCCGCCTCCGAAGGCTGCTCGGTGCCGAGATCCTGCCCGGACAGAGCGGTCACCTCTCCGCCCTGGGCGAGCAGCTGGCCGAGTACTTCGCCGGGACGCGACGGACGTTCGATCTGCCGCTCGTCACCCCCGGCACGCCTTTCCAGCGAAGCGTTTGGGAGTCCCTTCGATCGATCCCGTATGGAGAGACGCGTTCGTATCAACGGCAGGCCGAGATCCTCGGTCGCCCCTCAGCGGTCCGCGCCGTCGCCCGGGCCAACGGCGACAACCGGATCGCGATCGTTATCCCGTGCCACCGCGTCGTCGGCAAGAACGGGAAGTTGACCGGTTACGGCGGCGGTCTGTGGAGGAAGGAGTACCTCCTTCATCTCGAGCGAACGGCCGTCGACTGACCGTCCCCCGATTTTCGGACGGACGGGTCGAACTCGGGTACCCTCAAGGACCGTGACGACCACGATCGTCTTCCTCATCCGACACGCGCAGAGCCATCCGATGGCGCGGACCGCGCATTCGGAGTGGCCGCTCAGTGAGCTGGGTCGGAAGCAGGCGCAGCGGCTGGGAGAACTGCTGCTCCCTCTGGGGATCGAGCGGCTGGTCTCCAGCCCGTTCACGCGGTGTCTGCAGACGATCCGTCCGTTCGCCGAACGGGCCGGGCTGAAGATCGTCATCCAAGACGGGCTTCGCTAGCGGCATTTGGGAATCGGCCTCGGCGACGATTTCGCGGCGATCTGGCGTAGATCGTGGGAGGACCTCGACTTCGCGCTGCCGGGGTACGAGTCGTCGCGCGACGCGCAGCGCCGCTTCGTCGATGCAGTAGACGGAATCCTGAGCGAACTTGAGGGACGGAAGATCGGCGTCTGCGCGCACGGAAACGTAATCGGCCTGTACCTCAACCACCTCGACGATCGAAACGGGCGGGAGACGGCCGAGCGATTAACGAACCCGGACATCCTCAAGCTCCGCGCTGAGGGGGACGCGGTCGAGTGGGACCGCTCGTTCCGACTTCCGGGGCTCGCGGAGCTGACGACCGACCCTGCGGACACGCCAACCGTCCGCGAGTGAGGCGACAGGGTATCGAAACGGACGGAACAGAACGGAGGGCCCGATGACAACGGCGCGGCACATTCCGATCAAACCGGAAGGAGAGCCGAGACGGAGGACCGAGGGCGAGGTCGTTCCGGCCCGATTCACCTTCTCCCGGGGCGAGTAGCGCGATGGCGATCGAACTCCCGAAGGAGACGAAGGACCGGTTGATCGCCTCGATCAAACGCTACCTCACGGATGAACTGGAGTTGCGCAGCAACTCCCAAGCTGCTCAGCCGCAGGCTGAGCAGCCCGAGATCGGCGATCTGAAAGCGTCGCTCCTCCTCGACTTCATCCTCAAGGAGATCGGTCCGAGCATCTACAACCAAGCGGTCGCCGACGCCCAGACGCGGATGCGCGAGATGGTCGACGAGATCGACGGGACCTGCTACGAGCGTGAGTTCGGGTATTGGGAGAAGGGGCGAGCTGGATGACCCGGCTCGAGACGGAGCGCCTGAGGCTGCGACCGATCCGGCCCGAGGACATCCGCGCTCTGGTGGACCTCTGGACGGATCCCGATGTCACGCGTTTCCTGGGCGGTCCTCGGAGGGTCGCCGAGCTGGAGGCCGGGTTCCGGGACGACGCGGCGGATCCGGCCCCGCGCCGCTTCGACCTGTGGCCCGTCGAGGAGAAGATGACGGGCAGGATCGTCGGCCACTGCGGACTGCTCGACAAGGAGATCGGCGGGAGGACGGAGATCGAGCTGATCTACGTTCTCGCCAAGTCCGCTTGGGGAAAGGGGTACGCGACGGAGATCGCCGGCGCCCTCAGGGACCACGCCTTCGGCCCGCTGGGCGTTCGCAGGCTGGTATCCCTGATCGATCCGGGCAATGTCGCGTCCGAGAAGGTGGCGATGAAGATGGGCATGCATCCGGAGCGAGAGGCCGTCCGACCCGGAGGCGCCGTGAAGCGGCTCTACGCGATCCCGGCGCGCGACCACGTCGAGCCCGGATAAACGGGACGGGCGATGAGATTGACGAGGCGCGCCGCGGGCCGGGATCGGGGCCCAGAAGGATTCGGCCGTCGTTCGTCTCGCTTCATGCAGCCCGCTGTCCTCGAGCGTCACGGAATCGGGCACTCGTTCTCTCAAGCCGAGGATGATTCTCGGGATCGACGTATTCGCCGTCTCCGGGGGGCTGGCGACCGTCTTCGCGCTCGTCCTTCTCGGTCGGGACGTCTCGGCGGAAGGGATCGCCCGGCGACGCGGGAGATGATCTCTCGGTTCATCGAGAGCGGGACCGCGTATCTCGACGGCGGACTGAGGATCGCTCGCCTGCTCGACGAAGGACACGACATCCTCGAGCTGATGCGGACGCCGACGGACGAACTGAAGGCGCTGGCGGCGACGTAGGAGGGCGGAGAGCGGGCGATCCGACCGCGCAGCTCCCGCCGCTTCGGTCGATCGGACCCGGTCTCGCCGCCGATCGCGTATCCTCAAAGAAGGCGACCGGCGCTCACGAGGCCCTTGGAGAGGAGAAGGAGATGGGCTACAAGCCGCTGATCGAGACGTCGAATCCGGCGGACATCGCGCTGATCAAGTCGCTGCTCGAGAGCGAGGGGATTCTGTACTTCGTGCACGGGGAGGCGTTCAACGCCGTCCGCCCGACGGTCGAACCGGTCCGGTTCCTGGTCGCCGAAGATCGACTCGAAGAGGCGCGGGAGCTGATCAAGGGGCTCCACCTCTCGTACGGACCGATCGCATCGACGAAGGAGAGAAGCGACGGGAGGGAATCCGTCGATGACTGAGCGCGACGCGATCGAACGAACCGCAGCACCGATCACCATCGCCTCTCTGGTCGAAGATCTCCGGAGGCTCGGCGTCGAGCCCGGGATGACCCTGTTGGTCCACGCGTCGCTCAGCGCGCTCGGCTGGGTCTGCGGCGGGCCGGTGGCGGTCATCCTCGCGCTGGAGGAGGCCCTCGGCGAGCGGGGCACGCTGGTGATGCCGACGATGTCCGGTGACCTCACCGACCCGGAGGGCTGGCAAAACCCGCCGGTTCCGGCAGACTGGAAGGAGAGGATCCGGGCAACGATGCCCGCCTTCGATCCGGACTTCACCCCAACTCGTCACATGGGGGCGATCGCGGAGGCGTTCCGGAAGCAGCCCGGCACGCTGCGGAGTGCTCATCCGCACGCCTCGTTCGCCGCGCGCGGCACGGACGCCGCCCGGATTACGGACGACCACGCCCTGGACTACGCCCTCGGCGAAGGATCGCCGCTCGCTCGGATCTACGAACTCGACGGATCCGTCCTCCTCCTCGGCGTCGACCACGGGAACAACACGTCGCTTCACCTCGCGGAGTACCGCGCGAACTACCCCGGGAAGCGCGAGCGTCCGAACGGCGCCCCACTCTGGATCGACGGAATCCGCAGATGGGTCGATGTCCTGGACGTCGACGTGGACGCGTCCGACTTCCCGCGGATCGGCGAGGCGTTCGCGCGGGAGACCGGCGAGACGCGGTCGGGGCGGATCGGAAACGCACCGGCGTTGCTGATGCGGCAGCGTTCGCTCGTCGACTTCGCCGTCCGCTGGATGGAGGCGCATCGGGGTCTGCCCGGCGCCGCGCCCGCCGCGACCGTCCGTCCCCTCCGGAAGACCGATCGGGACGAATGGATCCGCCTCCGCTGCGCCCTCTGGCCGCACCACGACCCGGCCGAGCTCGAGGCCGAGGCGGAGGAGACCGCCATCCACCTAGAGGCAACTCCCGTCTTCGTCGCGGAGGGTCCGGACGGCCGGCTGCACGGGATGGTCGAGGTCTCGATCCGCGATCGTGCGCTCGGATGCACGACCGATCGCGTCGGATACCTCGAGTCCTGGTACGTGGACCCGGAGTGGCGGCGGCGGGGAGTCGGACGGAGGTTGGTCGAGCGGGCCGAGGAATGGGCCCGCCGTCAGGGATGCGCCGAGATGGCCTCCGACACGACGCCGCGCTACCCGTTGAGCCCGGCGGCCCACGAGGGACTCGGCTATCGCGAGGTGAAGCGGAAGATCCATTTCCGAAAGCCGCTCCCGTAGGCCGGGTCAGCGGATCGAGCGAGCGAGGTCGGCCAGGTGCGGACGGTCCGCGACGTCGGCGACGGCCTCCGCCCATCGCGCCGCGAGGTCTCCCAGGTCGACCGTACTTCCGCTCCGCACGAAGATCGGAATCACGTGCAGCGGCACATCGACCGGCACGACGACCGGACCGTCAAAGGTCCGCCCGGTCCACGCGTCGGCCCACGTCCCCTCGGGGAGGCGAACCTCGACCGAATCGGCCCCCGGCTCCCAGACCGGCCGGACGAGGACGTCCGGGCCGTAGAGGTACTGCTCCCACAGGTCGACGTATTCCGGCCGATCCGGATAGGCGACGAACATCGACCGGACGATCGGGGTCCCCACCCGATGGGCGCGTTCGGCGAGCGCGTAGGTGGTTTCAATCAAGTCGGCGTGGACTCGGGCGTAGAACGCCCAGATCGCGAGGAGCTCCTCGTCGTAGACGGTGTCGAAAGTGTAGCCGGACTCGGTCAACGCGTCGCCCGAGTCGTCGGGAAGCCAGGACCACGGCGTGAGGTTCGCCGTCGGACCGACCTCCATGATCGGACAGAACGCCGAGAACGCCAGCCACCGCGCGAGGACCTCCCGCTGCGGGCGTCCGTTGTACCCGCCGGTGTCCGAGCCCCAGAGCGGAACGTTCAATATCGCCGCCCGCTGGAGTGCGATGATCGCCGAGCGGAGACCCCACGCCGACGGATCGGTGTCCCCGCCCCAGGCGACGGCGACTCTCGACATCCCCGGCCAGCCGGCGCGGTAGAACGAGACGAACTTCTCGATCCCCGCCTCGAGCGCCGCTTCATGGGCCGCCTCGGCGAACCACAGGGGATACGCGTTGTGCCCCTCGCGGTAGTCGGTCCCGTCTCGGTAGGCGCCACGGAAGAGCTGACCGTCGGGCGGTTTCTCCTCGCCGCGGTCGAGCTTGAACCCGGAGATCCCCGCCTCGAGCAGCGGGGCCAACTCCCCCTTCCACCACGCGACGGCATCGGGGTTCGTGAAGTCGATCAGCGCCGCATTCGGGAGGTAGGGGAGCGTCAGGGACACGTCATAGCCCCGCTCGATCGCCGTGTCGCGCTGCTCATCCATCACCCACGGCCCGACCCAGAGGAGCGTGGCGATCCCCTCCTCCCGGAGCCATGCGATCATCGATTCGAACTCGGGGAACCGCGCGCCGTCGAACGTCATGTCTCCGTACCCAAAGGTCCCCGCCGCCCACGGCCGGTCGATCACGTACCACGAACAGGGGATCCCCAGCGCCTCCATCATCAGAACGTCTTCGACGACCATCGAGTTGTACGGCCCGTCGTAGCGCGTCCCGTCGTAGAACGCGGGCAGGTCCCAGACGACGTCCCGCCACCGGCCCGGCCCGAGGATGAACTCCGGCGGGAGGAGGCTCGTGCCGGTGATCCGCGCGTACCGCTCGATCGCGTCGATCGGCTCCGGCCCGGGCAGGAGGAGAAACGAGAGGTTGGGACCCTCGGACTCGATCGCCATCTCCGTCGGCCGAACCCGCCCCTGTTCATCGACGCCGAACCGGTACGTCGCCGGCCAGTCCCCCTCGACGTAGACGCCGTAACCGCACGAGGAGACGAAGAACGGCGCGTAGATCGAGACGGTCGGAAGGGTGTACAGGTCGACGGACTGGCCGCGCAGATTGAGCCCCTCAGTCATCCCCGACTCCCAGGAGAGCCCCTGGCTCCCCTGTACCACCCGTTCCATCAGCCCGTAGAAACCCTCGGACTCGCCGACCCGGAACGAGGCCCCAAGCTTCTCGAACTCGCCCTTCGACTCGACCGTGAACTCGACCCTCACCGTTTCCTCCGGGCCCGGGAGGATTCGAACCGTGGCCGTCCGGCCGTCGACGATTCGATAGATGAGGCGCACGTCCTCCCCCTCTCCCCGGTCGATCGGCGCGCCGTCGAGGGCGATCTTCCCGTCCTTGCTCCAGACGTAGAACGCCGACGTCCCGTCCGACCACAGCCACGGAAGGGGCGAATCGAATCGGATCGCAAGGGGGTCCTCGGTGATCGCGTAGGGGATCGTGTCGGCGGCGCTCGGACCGACGGCCGGCGCTCCGAGGACCGACGCGAGGACGACCCCCGCACACAGCGCACGAAGCCTCGCTCTCGAAATCCGTGTGCTTCGCAACCGGACCTCCTCGCGCCGCTGGTTCCATACTAGCCGGTCCCGCGACTTCGAGGCGAACCGCGGCTCTTGGCGAATAGAGGAAAGGAATCCCCAGTTTCACGTAATCGCTTGGACAGAAATCAATCCCGTGAGTATCCTAGCGGGTGAGGTGATTAACATGGCAGACTCGCTGTTCGACCGTGCGGCGTTCATCGGGAAAGTCCGTCAGGCGTTCGAGCCGCTGGAGGCCCTCCTCCCCGGTGGGGATGCATTCGACTACGAGGAGACGGCGCTCTTCAGCGGCGTCGTCAACGGTGCGCAGGAACACGTGGTGGTCGTTCCGCTCACCCAGGCGTCCGTCTCCGTCGACACCGCGAAGCACCTCGGAGAGAAGACCTCATGGGAGAGCGTCGGCGCCCTCCCGTTGTTCGGATTCTACATGCTCCCCCCGACGGATTGCATTCACACCATCAAGTCAGACACGCCGTATCTCGCGCGAGGCATCGAATGGAGTCGGGCGGAGCTGGTCGACGCAGGCGGTGGAACCCCGCGACTGTTCATGACGTGGTGGAGAAGGGGAGACGCGACGCCTGCGTACTTCAAGTACTCCGGGAACCTCGAGATCCATCTCGAGACCTGCACGACCGCCTCGTCGAATCAGCTGTAGTCTCCGCTGCGACATGGAGCCGTTCGAAACCGCTCTGGCTGGGTACGTGGACGCCCTTGTGAAACGCGGGGCGATCGTATCGGAGTCCGTCGAGCGGGCCTTCCGAGCGGTTCCTCGGCACCGATTCGTCGATGGTTGGTACCGTCTGGACATCGATGACGACAGGGTCGCTTACCGCCCTGTCGAGTACGATCGCGATCATCCGACGGAGGAGCAGCTCGAGGAGATTTACTCGAATCGAGCGTTGGTCACGGAGGTCAAGCATTCGACGCCGACGAGTTCCACGTCCCAGCCGTCCCTCGTGGCGGGAATGCTCGAGCTGTTGGACCTGCGCCCGGGGATGAGGGTGCTCGAGATCGGCGCTGGAACCGGCTACAACGCGGCCCTGCTCGCGGAGATCCTCGGCTCGGAGGGGCGCGTTTGCTCAATCGAGTTCCAGGAGGACGTGGAGGAAACAGCGCGCAGCCATCTACAGAACGAGGGATACGATGACGTACGGACCGTCCGCGGAGACGGCTACTTCGGCGCCCCCGAGGAAGCGCCGTTCGACCGGATCGTGGTGACGGTCGGCTGTCCCGACCTCTCCCCTCACTGGCTCGAGCAGCTCTCAGCGGACGGTTCCCTGCTCCTGCCTCTCCGACACGCGTTCTCGGATCCTCTGGTCCGGATTGAGCGGGATCCCGCGGACGCCGAAAGGGCTGTCGGGAGGATCGTGGATCGCTCCTCGTTCATGTCGATCCAAGGAACGCTCGCCTCAGCGAATCCGTGGTTAAGTTACAGGATTCTGGGGCTTCCCGAAGAACCCACGTCCACCTATCCTCTTCCGAACGGCATCGCACCCCAACCGGCGGGCATGGTGTACCCCTTCGATCACCCGGAGCAGCACGGACTGGTCTTTTTTCTCGCCCTGTCGTCGCGGGAACTCTGGGGGAACAACCAAGGGTACGGTCTCGCCGACCCGGGAAGCTCGTCCGTCCTCATCATGACGCGGGACGGCGTGGAAGGATACTCCGCGACGGACGACAGGGCCGCCCTCGACCGTCTCTACGACCGGTTCCTTCACATTCAGCGCGAATGGCACCGGCTCGGATGCCCCGTCCCGGAGGACTACTCCCTCGTCTTCACGCCGGCGACGCGCTTGGAGAGGATTCCGCAGGTCCCAGGCAGGGACTGGATTATCGTGCGACCGTTCTTCTTCGAGATCGTTCGTCTCCCGGAGGCCGATCCCGCCTCGAGAGAGGAAGGACGGTGCCGATCCCTTCGTTCGGCCCGCGCTTCATGACGTCTTCATAGCCAACCGACAGACTCCGATCGCCCCCGCGAAGGAGCGATCTCGATGCGCTCGGCGGAAGGGTGGGCGGCGCGGCTGAGATGCTCAGCGCAACGGGTCGACGTGCGCCCTCCAGATCGCGAGGGCGTGCTCGATCGGATCGACCGTGTCGACACCGTGCGCCCCGAAGAAGTGGTTCAGAGTACGAAGGTCGCGGACGAGCAGGTCGAACGCGTCGTCGTTGTACCTCGG
This sequence comes from uncultured Thermotogae bacterium, assembly GCA_964530075.1. GTDB lineage: Bacteria > Bipolaricaulota > Bipolaricaulia > UBA7950 > UBA9294 > JANQEA01. Next base: position 4,246 of record CAZGXU010000046.1, on the reverse strand, counting down.
GTCGACCGACTGCGGGAAGTCGATGATCATCGCCTTCCCGTTCCAGTACAGCAGGTTGAACGCGGACAGGTCGGCGTGCACGCGGCGGTGCCTCAGGAAGAGATCGACGTTCGCCAGGACCTGGGCGTAGATCCGGCGCGCCTCCTCCTCGTCGAGCCCGACGTTCGTCATCATCGGCGCCGGGTTCTCTCCGTCGCCCAGGTACTCCATCAGGACGACCGGCCCGACCCGCTCGAGCGGCTCGGGGACGTCGGCCCCGGCGTCGTGGAGGATCCGCAGTGTCCGCTCCTCGTGCGCGATCCACGCGCTGAACTTGTGCAGCCGCCCGCGGCGGGTCTTCTTCCCCAACGCTCTCAGGATCCTGGCGTCCGGGCGTGCGCCGCGTTCCCGCCCTTGCTGATAGATCGTGTCCCGCTTGAAGCTGCGCCTCTCGAGCGGGCGGTAGACCTTCGCCGCGACGAGCTCCCGACCGAGTGACGGGTGAGCCCGGCAGCAGTAGACGACCGCCTCCTTTCCCGTCTTGACCGGGCGGAGGACCTCGTCGATCAGGTGCTGCTCGATCAGCGGGTCGAGGTGCGCGAGGAGGGCCTCCTCGACGGTTCGATCTTCCTCTTCCTTCGGCGTGGCGCTTCGAAGCTTCTCCTCGAGCGGATCGATCTCTTCGAGGCGTCGCGGCATCGCGCTAGGAGGCCGGGGCCTCCGTGAGGAAGGCGTGCGCCTTCTTCAGCCAGACGATGATCTCGATCTGCTGCGGGCAGAGGCTCTCGCACTGGCCGCACTCGACGCAGTGGTCGGCTCGCTTCTCCGCTTCCATGAACCGGTCGTAGGACACCCGGGCGCGCGCGTGGTCGCCGTACATCATCGCGTCGTTGTAGGTCGCGAAGATCCCGGGGATGGCCACGCCGCTCGGGCAGGGCTGGCAGTACTTGCAGTCGGTGCACGGAATCGGCGACAGCGTCCGATAGGCGTCGCGGACGCGATCGACCAGCACGAGTTCCTCATGATTCAGCGTTCCGACGCCGGATCTCTCGGCGCTCGCGACGTTCTCTTCGACGTGCTCGATCGCCGACATCCCGGAGAGGACGAGCGACACCTCCGGCTGATTCCAAAGCCACTGGAGCGCCCAGTCGGCCTGCGACCGTTGCGTGGCCGCGCTCGCCCACAGCTTCTCCACCGGCTCCGGCGCCGGCTGGGTCAACGACCCACCGCGGAGCGGCTCCATGATCACCACGGCGAGCCCCTTCGACGCGGCGTAGCGGAGCCCCTCCGTCCCGGCCTGGAAGTCGACATCCATGTAGTTGTACATGATCTGGCAGAACGTCCAATCGTAGGCATCGACGATCTCCTTGAAGACGGCCAGTTCGTCGTGGAAGGAGAAGCCGAGGTGACCGATCCGGCCCTCGCCGATCGCCCGCTCGGCCCAGTCGAAGGCGTCGAGGTCGCGAATCGAAGGCCACCGTTCCGCGTTCAGCGCGTGCAGGAGGTAGAAGTCGATCCGACCGGTCTGGAGCCGTTTCAGCTGCTCGTCGAGGTAGCGGTCGAAGTCGGCCGGCTTCTCGATCAGCCAAACCGGCATCTTCGTCGCCAGTCGGATCCTGTCACGATAGCCGTCCTGCAGGCAACGTCCGACGAACGGCTCGCTCTGCTCCCTGTGGTACGGCCACGCCGTGTCGACGTAGTTCACGCCAGCGTCGATCGCTGTGCGGATCATCCGGGTCGCCAGCTCCTCGTCGATCTTCGCGGGATCGTCCCGGATCGTCGGAAGGCGCATCGCGCCGAACCCGAGGGCCGACGGCCGCCACTCCAGTCTGCCGAACGAACGATACTGCATCAATCCCTCCTCTCGGCCATCATCGCGGATCGCTCACCGCCGATCAAGGGAACGCGGGCGCCCAGGGCGCCCGCGGACGGTCCGTGGTCCTCGCTACCTACTTCGGCAGGACCGGTTCGCAGATATCGACGATGTGCTTCTTCTCCGGATGCTGATCCGGGTCGTTCAGGTATAGCTCGTAGCACAGCCGGTCGGTGTCCGAGCTGTAGTCGTTCCCCGGCATCCACTCGCCGACGAGCTTGTCCCACGCCGCACCGTACTCCGTCACGTCGATCTCGACGTGCGCCACGGCGAACAGACCGCCGGGGATCCTCATCGTCTTCACCTCGCCGTCGACCTCCGTCCCCTCGGGGACGGTGAGGCAGGCGTCGGAGCGAAGCTTCGAGGCTTCGACCTCCTCCGGACTGTCGTGATAGACGGCCATGCATTGGGTCTTCGGAAACTGGACCAAGCCTTTCGGGCCGGCCCATCGGAAGATCTTCTCGATCGCCTTGACGATCTCGGGGTAGGGGCCCACGTGACGGATGCAGGCGACGAACCGCTCCGGCAGCTCCTTCACTTCCGCTTCGAACTTCATCGGGTACCTCCCGTTGCTTCGGTTTGGAACCAGCGTAGGACGCCGGGCCGCGGACGTCTTCCCGTCCGTTGCGAACGGGTTGCGCGATCTTGCCGTCGCGTTTGCCGATCTTGCTCGTACAAGCGGAGCAAAGCCCTGCTGTACGTACGGGAACGCGCCAATGAGGCATTCCCGTGGTCGAGTGACCTATCGCGATCCAGAGCAGCGCCAAGCGAGGCCATTCATAGAGGGCGGATCGGCTCGCAGATCTCGACGATGTGCTTGTGCTCTGGATGCTTATCCGGGTTGTTCAGGTACAGCTCGTAGCACATCCGCTCGTCCGGTTGATAGCCGGATTGAGGCATCCACTCGCCGATCAGCCGGTCCCACGCCTCGCCGTACTGCGTCGGATCGATCTCGACGTACGCGACGGCGAAGAGGCCGCCGGGAACGTTCATCGTGCCGATGTCCCGCTTGGTCTTCGTCCCTTCGGGGACGGTAATGCACGCGTCGGCGCGGAGTTTGTCGACCGGGGTGACGTCGGGATTGTCGTGGTAGATCGCCAGGACCTTCGTCTCCGGAAATCGGAGGAGCCGGCGCGGTCCGGCCCAGCGCATCAGCCGGCGGAAGGCCTTCCCGATCTCGTTGTACCGGCCGACGTGTCGAACGTACGCGACGTGAAGCCCGGGCAGCTCGCGCACGTCGACGCGGAAGACCATGTCAGACCACACGGAACGTATCTCCGAAGGGTTGGTGAACTCGGCGCCCCGTTCCTCCAGCTCCTTCCGAAAACGGACGAGCGAACCGTGCCCCCCGGCCCGGAACTGCGACGCCGAGACGCCGAAGTGCCGGCGAAACTCGCGGGCGAACGCCGAAGGGGACGAATACCCGCAACCGACCGCGATCTCGGTGATCGTCAACGTCGGGTTGTGGATCAGTCGGGAGGCGGCCCTTTGCACGCGGAATCGGCGGATGTAGTCGTTCAGCGTCTCGCCGGCGATCGACTTGAAGACGCGATGGAAGTGATACGGGGAGAAGTTGGCGACCTGCGCCAGCGTCTCCAGGCACAGATCGCCGGTCAGGCTTGCCCGTATGTGATCGATGACGCGGTTGACGCGCCCAATGTACTCCTGACGCTTCAGCTCCGCTTGATCGATCACGCCCGCGATCCTCCTACGTTTGGCTCCAAAGGCCGAGCCGGTTGCCGACGTTGTCGAGGAAGACGGCGTAGTATCCGAACTCGTCGGAGATCTTCGTCTTCCCCGCGATCGTCTTTCCTCCGGCCTCTTCGATCTTCGCCAGCGCGGTGTCGATGTCGTCGACCTCGATGTGGACGATCGGGCCTTTGTCGGAGGGCGGACCGGCGTCGAACCCTCCCCCCGGGCCGCTTGGGGTCTCGAACATTGCGTACGTCTCCATCCCGGGGAAGACCTGGAACGTCCAGCCGAAGATCCCCTCGTAGAAGGACCTCGTCTTCTCGATGTCCGTCGTCGACAGTTCGATGTGACAGAAGCTCCCGTGCGCCATGAAATCTCCTTTCGAACGAACCGCGAATCCCGACAACCCGCGACCGGCTCGATTATACCGGACCGAATCCCCGAGGAATCCACAGCTTCACGGAATCGCTTCTCGCGCTGCCTGCGAATAACGGAAGAAGGCTCAGTACGGTTTCCGGTCCTACACTGGAGCCTGGGGGACTGAATGTAGAACTCACGTCCTCGCGGCAGCATGGTAGACCAGGAAGCCTGAAGCGGAATCTACCATCCATTGATCAGTGTAGCGCCCAGGAGATCTGACTTGGTTCAGATTCGGCAAGTTGATAAGTTGATCAACCTATCAACTAGTGTTGCGTCACGTCT
>CAZGXU010000045.1:0-16821 GCA_964530075.1 uncultured Thermotogae bacterium | reverse complement strand
TGGATCCAACGTACGCGGTGTACATGGCAGGCGGCACACGAATCGGCCGCAGGATCATCGCCTCTCTGGTCGATGACCACCGAACGGCGGCAGAAACCTTGAGGCCGGCTCGAACGAAGCGTCGAGCCCGGCGCGCTCCGTTCCTCAACCCACCGTTTCGACGGACGGCCCCTCCCTGTGTGCCGAGCGGCTTCCCTCAGAGAGAAGGAGGACGGGCATGAGTCGAACGTCTTCAAAGCCTCTGCGCATCACGTTCGCCCTGCTCGGCCTCTCGATCGAAGTCTCCATTCAGGCGCCATGCCCCGCCGATCGCGAGGATCCCGCGGACTCAGCCTGCGCTCAAAGGAGCCGCCCTTGTGTGGCGAGGGGGCAGGGATGAGCCGGCCCGGAATCGGAGGCCACACAGATACAGCAATTGAGGGAGGTGCGTCATGACGCCGACAGTCACTGGGCTTCTCGCCTACTTGGGAATCACGTTTTCGCTTGCGTGGGGATGGTGGTTCCTGATTTCCCGTACAAGCCTCACGGGGAAGGATGGGATGGCGTTTCAGCTCGCCATCGCACCGGGGGCGATGGCGCCGGCTGTGGCCGCCGCGCTCGTTCGCGGGCCGATCACCCAGGTGGGATTCACGGTCGCGGAGTTCATCCCGAAAATCGACACGATGTGGCCCTATTACCTCGTCGGGCTGTTCGCTCCTCTCGGCATCGCACTTGCCTCCTACGGGCTCGCTCGGATAACGGGCGCCGCGAGGCACGCCGACGAGGTGCGCCCGATCCGATCCCGTCTCAGGCTCCTGGCGACGTTGCCGCTCGCAGCCTTGGTCGTTGGCCCGCTTCAGTTCGGCGAGGAGTTCGGTTGGCGTGCCTTCTTCCAGGTCAGACTCTTCCCCTCGTGGCCGCTGATCGCCGCGATCATCACTGGACTGATCTGGGCGCTCTGGCACTTTCCACTTCATCGGATGGAGTACGGCTACCCGACGGAGCCGTGGAAGGGGGAGGCAGCCTTTGCGCTTCACTGCATCCTTCAATCGATCTTCTACGGATGGATCTACGCGAGGACCGGGGATATCTGGGCCGTCAGCATCGCGCACATGGCGAACAACGCCGTCGGCTGTTCCGCCATCAACGCGCTCCTGCCGGGGAAGGCGAAGCGCCACATCCTCGACTACGAGGGGGTTCTCTCGGCCATCCCTTTGGGGATCGTCTGCCTGGTGATCGTACTCACCGGCGGGCTTGGAGGATAGAATGGATACCATCCGTGAAACAGGGAAGGGGATGGGTCGCATGAGCGACACGGAGAAGATCACGATCAACCTCGGCCCGGTCGATTTGGGGCGGATCGACGTCCTCGTCGAACAAGGCCTCTACTCGAATCGAACCGACCTCATCCGAACCGCGATTCGAAATCAACTCGACCGACACGAGCCGGTGATCCAAGCCCACGCGGTCAAGTGGTCGTTCGTCCTCGGGGTCGAGTCCGTTACTCGATCGCGGTTGGAGGAACTCAAGAGCGAGGGGCGGAAGCTGTCGCTTCGCGTCATCGGGATGCTGCGGCTCGCGGACGACATCGAGCCGGAACTCGCGCGCGAGACGATCGAGGTGATCCGCGTCCACGGAAGCTTCCACGCGTCTCCGGCGCTGCGAGAAGCGCTCGCCGATCGGATCAACACGCACACGTAGGGGTCGCGGACGCCCGTTCCTCCTTGGAAGGAAAGAGGAAATCGACCGCGGCCATGCCGAAGCTGGTGACCGCGGCGTAGACGTAGTCGTACGGGGTGAAGCGCCGAACGGGTAGAGGAGGGGTGCGATCCCCGAGACGATCCGCTCCAACGTCAGCGCGACCGCCGACACACTTCTGCGCCTCGTCCTCTCTCCTTTCACCCGCGTCCTCATCGCCCGGACGTCGTCCCGACCCCCATCACGTGACGCCACTCAGCCGTCGATCTTCCCGACGGAGCCGAGCGAGCCGCTGCGCGTTACGTCGCAGATTCGAGCGCCCGCCGGATCAGCATCAGCTGTCCGAGGTGGTAGGCGTTGTGGTCGGCGACGAGAAGGACCTCCCGCAGGGCCGTCTGGCCCGTTCCATGGGGAATGCGCCGAAACAGGTCCGTCTCCGGATCCCACGCCAGATCCCTCACCTCGTCGAGCTCCCGGAGGAACGCCTCGACCGGCTGATGCCACGCGTCCGCATCCTCCGGCGCGTCGGACTTCGGCCAGTGCTCGTCGGGCCACGGGGGCGACACGTGATCCGGATCGATCGTGAATCGGAGGATGTCCCACTGAGCGATCCGCATGTGCTCGAGGATCTCCCAAGGTGTATGCGAGACCCCCGGCGGCTTGCGCCCGGCCAGCGCCACCGGGAACCCCCGGATCGCCTCCTCCATCGGTGTATACGCCTGCCCTCCGTCGAGTTGAGCGACCAATTGCCTCCGTAGAACCTCTCCGTTCACGATCCCTCCTTCCCCCGATCCGTGCGCCGTCGTCGGCCGACCTCCTCCCCGGAGGTGAGTCTAGCGTACCTTCGACGTCGGTACAGGCGGGGATCCGCCGATGACGCGCGCGTCGCTTTCGCCGATAATGAGACGGGCACGGTGATCTCCCGTTGCGCATGGCGGAGTACGACGCACCGGCCGAATCCCCGTTCGTGCGTCCGCCGCTCGGCCGCACCGCGTCCCCGATTGTCCGATGAGCACGAAGAAGCGCACCCCGATGGAACTCCGGCTGTCGCGGCAGACGTACGCCGCGTCCTGGCCGTGCCGGACCGCGCGCCGATCTGATCTAGAGGGTCTGGCGTTCCTCCTCTACGCGGCGTTCCGCGGGACGGTCGACGACGACGGAGAGACGTTCGCCGACGCGCTCGCCGAGATCGACAGGACGCTCTCCGGCGGCTACGGCGATCTCCGATTCGACTGCTCGTTCGTCATCGAGAGGGAGGGGGCCCTCGCCTCGGCCTGCCTGATCGGCCTGTTCCCTCCCGGCGGCACGCCGCTCGTCGTCTTCTCGATGACGCGGCCGGAGGCGCAACGTCTGGGGATGGCCCGATACCTTCTGCAGCGGTCGATCGACGCGCTCCTCGACCGCGGGTACGAACGGCTGACGCTGGTCGTCACCGAGGAGAACGCACCGGCGGAACGGCTTTACCGATCGCTCGGCTTCCGTTCGATCCACGAGACCTAGTCCGGGCATCCGCGGTCGTTTCGGTATAATCGGACCTCGCGGCCGCGTGAGGACCGAAGCCGGCTGCGGATCTCGCACGCGGAGGATGAGATGAGCGAAAGCAACAACACGATGGAGAAGATCGCCGCGCTGTGCAAGCGCCGTGGGTTCATCTACCCGTCGAGCGAGATCTACGGCGGCATCGGCGGATTCTGGGACTACGGGCCGCTGGGCGTCGAGCTGAAGCGGAACGTCAAGGAGGCGTGGTGGCGGGACACGGTCACCGCGCACGACGAGACGTCCGTCCCAGCGGGGGCGCCGTCGGCGTACGCCATGGTCGGGCTCGACACGACGATCATCATGCATCCACAGGTCTGGAAGGCGAGCGGGCACTTCGACCTGTTCTACGACCTGTTCGTCGATTGCAGGGCCTGCAAGGCCCGGTTCCGCGCCGACCAGATCGAGTCGAGCGGCTGTCCCCGGAAGCCGAGCGTGCGCCCAGGCGAACACGACGAGTGCGACCTGACCGACCCGCGCGAGTTCAATCTGATGTTCAAGACCTACGTCGGAGCGTTGATCGACCCGACTGCCGAGACCTACCTCCGCCCGGAGACGGCGCAGGGGATCTTCGTCAACTTCAAGAACGTCCTCTCGACGGCCCGCGTGAAGGTCCCGTTCGGCATCGCGCAGATCGGCAAGTCGTTCCGCAACGAGATCACACCGCGCAACTTCACGTTCAGGTCCCGCGAGTTCGAACAGATGGAGGTCGAGTTCTTCTGCCCCCCAGAATCCTCGGAAGCGTGGTACGTCTACTGGCGCGACCGGCGCGTCGATTGGTACGTGTCGCTCGGCTTGAAGAGCGAGAAGCTCCGGCTTCGCGAGCACGGGCCGGAGGAGCGAGCCCACTACTCCTGCGGCACGGCCGACATCGAATATGCGTTCCCGTTCCTCCCCGAGGGCGAGTTCGGCGAGCTCGAAGGGGTCTCGCATCGGAGCGACTTCGACCTGCGGAGCCACATGGAGGGGAAGCTGATCCGAGACGGGAACGAGCTGGTCGTCGAACGCGACGAGGACGGACAGCCGCGCTACGCTGGAAGCGGGAAGGACCTCTCCTACTTCGATGACGCGACGAAGCAGAAGTACGTCCCGCACGTCATCGAGCCGTCGGCCGGCGTCGATCGGACGGCCCTCGCTCTCCTGTGCGAGGCGTACGACGAGGACGCGATCCCCGACGAAAAGGGCGCCCCTCAGGAACGGGTCGTCCTCCGGCTTCACCCGCGAATCGCGCCGGTCAAGGCCGCCGTCTTCCCACTCGTCAAGAAGGACGGGCAGCCGGAGATCGCCGCGGACGTCTATCGCGCCCTCAAGAAGCGCTGGCACGTCTTCTACGACGAGAAAGGGTCGATCGGAAGACGCTATCGAAGACAGGACGAGTCGGGAACCCCGTTCTGCATCACCGTCGACCATCGGACGCTTCAGGATGAGACGGTCACCCTCCGCGACCGCGACACGACGGAGCAGTCACGGGTGAGGATCGCCGATCTCGAATCGATCCTCGCCGAGCGGCTCCGGGCGTGACGGCGGTCCGCCGACTTGAGGCGGCCGCAAGAGACTGCCCCCCTCCCCGATGTAATCGCTGACCCTATCCAGTAGGCCCGGGAGAGGGGGGCACCGATTTCTAGGCTCGGCTCACTGCGACACCTGGCCGACCAGGACCGGGTGGTCCTGGTCCCCGCGACAACCCGCAGGGGCCGCTCCCCACCGGATGGCGGCCACTTGCGCCTGCAGTCTTTCAAGCTCCCCGCGAATGCCCCGTGCGGCGCATTCGATCTGGTACACGACGGGCTCGCGGCCCCGCTGGCAAGTCCCCGCTGCGACCTCGGAAAGGAGGTCGAGCTCAGCTGCGATCGCCGTCTCCACGGCTTCCACCGCGTTCCACACAGCCGTCCACTGCTGACGAACTTCGAGGCCTTCCTCGTGACTCACTCTCGTCACCTCCGAAACCGGTTCACACCCTGTTTCGGCCACCAAGGGACCGCGCCTCGCGCTGCGAGACCGCAGGCCCCTTGGCTTCCGAGCCGTCCTGGGTCGCCGCGACCCGTCCTGGACCGCCGTAGGTTTCGCTTCGCACCCCAACCGTAGCTTCGCGAATTCCCGTGCGCTACAGCACACGCAGGCAATCCCCGCGTCATCCTCCAGATCGAGAACACGCCATTGCTGAGGACCCACCGGACAGATTGCACGGCACGGAAGGCACACATGCCATGGTTTTTTTCGGCTCTTGCGGCAAACGGAGCCGGCATTTGCCGACATCGTCAGGCGCAAGGACCTTCAAACGGTACGTCCGGGTGGCCCGGGACCGAGCATCGAGGGAGCGAGTGGCCGCCTACAGGGTCTCTTCGATGATCGAGATGTAGAATGGCGTCGTCCTCGCCCGCTCCTTGAGGCGATCGATGTCGGTGATCACGATGTGCCTTCCGGAGGTATCGAGGAGATTGCGTTCGCGGGACCGCTTGAGGATCCGACTGAGGGTATCGATCGACACCCCGAGCATCTCGGCGATCACCTGGCGCGAGATCGGGAGATCCACCACGACCCCCTGTTCCACGTCTCTTCCGTAGTTCTTCGCCAGAGCGAGCAAGAGCAAAGCGAGATTCCGGTCCGTCGACTCGACGGCGGCGCGTGTCAGCTTGAACTCAAGCATGATCACCTCACGCGAGAGCCAACGGGCGAAGTCCTTGGACAGCTCCGGATGCTGGTCGATGAACGCGACGAGCTCCCTGCGTTCGAAGAAGACGAGCTTCGATGCGACGAGTGCCTTGGCGAACTGCACGTTGACCGGATGGCCCGTGAGAACGGCTTCCACGCCGAAGAGCTCTCCGGCGGCGAGGAATCGCAAGACCCTCTTTCCCCCGTCCTGCCCCCCGTACTTGCCGATCGACACGAGGCCGGTCTGCACGACGTAAACGCCTGAGGCATACGTATCCTCCTGCGCGATGAGTTCCCCTTCGGCGTACGAGGATCCGTAACCGAGGTTGTCAAGCTCAGCGATTGCGTCGCTCCCCAGGGAGGGGAAGACGTGGGAAAGCAGCTCCTTTCTCTCGACTCGGCGACTCAAACCCATGACTCTGACTCCCCCTTGTCGGGGCACCGCGCTCGTCGATTCTGTCGGACGCAGGCCGATCCGTCTCGGCGTAGTCAAGTCGATTCCCCGCTCACTATACCCAACCCCGGAGCCTCATCGCTTCCCCGACCCGCTGGACGGCAATCATATACGCCGCGGTCCGATTGTCCACCTCCGCCCTGCGCGCCATGTCGCGGACGCTGTGAAAGGCGGCGACCATCCTTTCCTTCAGGCGCTCGTGGACATCCTGGAGGGCCCAGTAGAAGCCGCTGAGATTCTGCACCCATTCGAAGTACGAGACCGTCACTCCTCCCGCATTGCACAGCAGGTCCGGGATCAGGAACTTCCCTCTCTCGTAGAGAACGTCGTCGGCCTCCGGGGTCGTCGGGCCGTTCGCCGCCTCGGCGATGATCGTCGCCTTGACCTCCGGCGCGTTTTCCGCAGTGATGACGTTCTCGATGGCTGCCGGCACGAGAACGTCCACGTCGAGTTCCAGAAGCTCCGCGTTCGAGATCTTCTCCCCGTTCGAGAAGCCCTCAACGCTCCCCGTCTTCGCTTTGTGGGCGTACAGCGCATCCGGGTCGATTCCGCTCGGTGCAAAGACACCGCCACGAGAGTCGGAGACCGCAACGACGCGGCTCCCCGCCAGCTCCTTCATCAGCTTCGCGACGAAGTACCCCGCGTTCCCGTACCCCTGGACCGCGACGGTGACGTCCCGGAGCCGCAACTTCAGGGCCTTGGCGGCCTCCGTGATGCAGTAGACCGTTCCCCGCGCCGTCGCGTCCCCGCGTCCGAGGGAACCACCCAGAGGGACGGGCTTCCCGGTGATCACCGCCGGCGCGTTGTGCCCCATTAAGGTGGAATACTCGTCCATCATCCATCCCATGATCTGCGGCGTCGTGTACACGTCTGGAGCGGGGATGTCCTTCCCCGGGGATATGAAGCGGCCCACGGCCCGGATGTAGCCCCGGGAAACGCGCTCGATCTCCCTCGGGGTCAGCCGCTTCGGGTCACAGACGACGCCCCCCTTGCCCCCACCGAAGGGGAGATCGACCACCGCGCACTTCCAGGTCATCCAGGCGGCGAGAGCCTTCACCGTATCGAGCGTCTCGTTGGGGTGAAAGCGGAGTCCTCCCTTGGTCGGGCCGCGAGCGTCGTTGTACTGAACGCGGTACCCGGTGAACACCTGCATGCTGCCGTCGTCCATTCGGACCGGGAAGCGCACCTCCAAAGAGCGCTGAGGTCCCTTGAGAAGAGCGTGCAGATCGGGGTCGAGATCGAGTTTCAGGGCCGCCCTGTCGAGCTGGCGTTGAGCGATCTGAAAAGGGTTAGGTGACGCAGGCGGCGCCTGGGTCGCTACACCCTCCCTACCTTCCAGACCAGTTCCTCCCGCCGACGATGTGAGTGTCTTCATCCCACTCCTCCATCTCAGCGGCAGAACGGGTCGCGGCGCCGTATTATGCCAGGGAAGTCGTCAATCTGCAATGGCCTCAGGCTCAAGGATCCTCCAGATCCGGACGCTCGCGGCCGCACGGCAGAAACCGGTTCCGGTGCCTCCGCGATGAATTCCCTCATCGGGAACCACTCCACGCGAGGGCCGAAGAAGAGCGCGCTTCGCCCAGCGCCCGAGGATCGGAGCCGTGAAGTGACGTCGGTCGACCGAATCCGTATCGTTGGCTGACCGATCGAGAGGATGGAGGGCAAGAGAGATGAAGCGATACCGATTGATCGTCAACCCGGCGGCGGGCGGCGGCAGGGCGGTTCGGGCCGTCCCGATCATCGAGCGGATGCTTCGCGAACGCGATGTGCCCTTCGATCTCGTCCGTACCGAACGCCCGATGCACGCCGCGCAGCTCGCGAGGCAGGCCGTCGACGAGGGATGCGAGGTCGTCGTCGCCGTCGGCGGCGACGGTACATCGAACGAGGTCCTCAACGGTCTGATGCAGACGAAGCGGGCCGGGGAGGGGACCGCCGCGATGGGCGTGCTGTGCGTCGGGAGGGGAAACGACTTCGCGTTCGGGGCGGGTGTCCCGCACACCTTGGAGGCCGGGTGCGAGGTCCTGGCCGAAGGCCATCGCCGGATCATCGATATCGGCCGCGTCGACGGCGACTCGCTTCCCGCGGGCCGGTTCTTCGGCAATGGCGTCGGGATCGGCTTCGACACCATCGTGGGCCTCGAGGCGGCGAAGCTGAAGCACCTGCGTGGGTTCCCCGGCTACTTCGTCGCCGCGTTGAAGACGATCTTCCTCTACTACCGCGCACCCCGGACCCGCATCGAGTACGACGAACGGGCGATCGATCAGAGATCGCTGATGGTCTCGATCATGAACGGACGCCGGATGGGCGGCGGGTTCATGATGGCCCCCGAGGCGAGGATCGACGACGGCCGGTTCGACCTGTGCATCGCGAGTCAGGTCGGCCGCCTGCGGATCTTCGCCCTCATCCCCCGGTTCATGAACGGGACGCAGGCGAGCCGTCCATCCGTGACGACCGGACGGACGGAGCGGATCACGGTGACCGCGATCGAAGGCGTCCTACCGGCTCACGCCGACGGCGAGACGCTCTGCACGGAGGGAAAGCAGTTGACGGCGGAGGTCCTCCCCCGGCAGATCGAGATCCTCTGCCGATCGCCCGAGGTCAACGGATGACGGTCCTCGGCCGTCTGGCGGACGGACTGATCTGCGGACTGGTCCGTCTCCTATGCGCGGTCGATGGCGAGCAAGTCGCCAAGGTCCCGATGTGCGGACCGCTCATCCTCGTCGCGAATCACGTCAACTTCCTCGAGGTCCCGGTCCTCCACTGCCGCCTCCGCCCGCGCGCGGTGCTCGGCCTCGCGAAGGTCGAGTCGTGGGACAACCCGCTCCTCGGCTGGCTGTTCGACCGGTGGGGCGGGATCCCGATCCGCCGCGGGGAGCCGGACGTCGGTGCGCTCCGCCGGGCCCTCGCGGTGCTGGGCGACGGCGGCATCCTCGCCGTCGCACCGGAGGGAACGCGCAGCCGGCACGGTCGACTTCAGCGTGGCCATCCGGGCGTCGTGACGATCGCGTGGAAGAGCGGCGCCCCGCTGCTCCCCCTGGTCTTCTACGGCGGCGAGGCGATCGGACGGAACGTCCGGCGCCTGCGACGGACCCCGTTTCACATCGTCGTCGGTGAACCGTTCCGTGTGGATGCAGGCAGCGAGAGGGTCACCCAGGACCTTCGTCAACGGATCGCCGACGAGATCATGCTCCAGCTGGCCTCTCTCCTGCCTCCTGCGTACCGCGGCGTCTACGCTGCCCGCGCTCAACCACCAGCGATCTCACATCTTCGTTTCGAGCCCAGCGAGGAGCCTACGGCCGGGTAGCGTCCGCCGTGCGCTCCGCCCTATCGAAGCCGACGTCGGTCGGTCGGCTTTCCGAACATCGCACGACCTGCGGTGACCAACAGCGCGATCGCTGTCAGCGGAATCGCGAAACCACGCATCGCAAGAGCAAACGTGGGCAGTGCTTTGCGGAGTGCCACTTCCATCACGAGGTACGCCGTGTACGCGACGTAGTACCCGAGAAAGAGGGCGCCCTCCCATCGCGAGACGATCCGGCCGGTAAAGAACACGGGAAGGCACGCGATCGCCGCCGCCACCATCACCGGGATATCGAACTGAAGTGCTGTCCGCGGGACGAGCAGTCCGTGGGGAGCGACGATTGCAGCCAGTCCGAGGACAGCGAGGATGTTGAAGATGCAGCTTCCTACGACATTGCCGACCGCCAGATCCCGCTCACCGTGCAAGCTGGCGATCACCGAGGTCGCGAGCTCGGGGAGGGAAGTCCCCACCGCGACGACGGTCAAGCCGAGGATCATCTCGCTCACGCCAAGGGAGCCGGCGATCACCACCGCCGAGTTCACCAGCCAATGAGCACCAAACGGCAGGAGGGTGAGACCGACGAGAAGCGCCGCCGCGCACGCGATGCGTCCTCTCGTGGCATCGGGCGTTCCCCCAGGGATGACGGGTTCCACCCGAACGCCGAACCGTTCGCGGCGAGACGCCCAGATCCGCGATGCCGTGTAGGCCATCATGCCCACGAACAGCAGCGCCCCTTCGGCCCGGCCAATCGCACCGTCGGCACCTGCGATGATCACGAACAGAGAAACCACAACCATCACCGGCACATCGACCCGCATGAGCCGGCGAACGATGCCAAGCGGTGCAAGCGTCGCCGTCACCCCGAGGACGAACAGCACGTTGAAGATGTTGCTTCCCACGACGTTGCCCAACGCGATTCCCGACTGGCCGGTGAGACTCGCCTGGACGCTCACCGCCAATTCCGGCGCACTCGTTCCGTAGGCGACAATCGTCAACCCAACGAGTAGCGGGGGAACCCCGATCGAGGCTGCGAGACGCGCCGCCCCGCGCACGAGCAGCTCGGCCCCGAGGACGAGTGCCACGAAGCCAGCAAACAAGAGCCCGATCGTTGAGCTGGACATCGTTTCCTGTAGAAGCAGCCTACGCTGCGTTCCCCCCGAAAGGAGCTACCAGCCAGGCGTCGTTCGCCAACGGAGCCAGCCCGTGGCACCTCTGTGGGACCCTCTCAAGATCCATGATAAGCAAGAAGCAGTGCTGAAAAGCAAAAAGGGGAGCGGGATCAATCCCGCTCCCCAGCGTCGCTAGCAGCCTGTTTTGGGGGTCGAAGTCCCGGGTTTCTTGGGGGTCTTCGACGGTCCCTTCTTCTGTGTCGTCATGTCGAGCACCTCCTTCCCTTCATCGGGTAGCGTATTTGGGTTTCCATCGGTCGCTCGGCTTGTGAAGAGGTTTGTCGGTGTGAAGGTTTTACCATTGCGCAATTTTCTACCTGTGCCGTTAACTCATTGCACAAACGCAATTATACTCGGTCGCTATCCCTTGTCAATGGCCTCATGTCTGCATATGCCAGAATCGGTCTGGCAGCGCAGGCCGAAATGGGAAGGAGGAACGTGGCGCTCTTGATTTAGACTATATCCAAGATCATAATCTGTCGAAAATGAGATCCGCGGAGCACGCCGAGATGCTGAGGAAAGTCGGTCTCATCCCGACCATCCAACGGTTGGCGATCCTCGAATGCTTGCGGGAGTCGAGGCAACATCCGACGGCCGATCAGGTGCTGGCGGCGGTGAAAAGGAAGTTCCCGTCGATCTCTCGGGCGACGGTTTACAACACCCTCGACGCGCTGACGAAGGCGGGGATGATCCTCCGGTTGACCGTCGATCCGGCGGTCGCGCGGTACGACGCCGACCTCGACCCGCACGCCCACTTCCGTTGCCGGGTCTGCGGCGAGGTCTACGACGTCGAGGTGAAGGACGGGAAGCCGATCGACGTCCGTGCGGCCGGACACCTCGTCGAATCGGTCTGCACGTACGCCTACGGCGTCTGCGCACGCTGTCGTGAGGAATCGGACCGGACGAAGGAGGTTCGAAATGCCTGAACTGCCCGAGGTCGAGACGCTTGTTCGCCGCTTGACGCCGATCGCCGGGACGCGGATCGCCGGCGCCGAGATCCTCGACGATCGACTGACCGTCACCGCGGAGCAGCTGGTCGGTGCGTCGATCCGTACTGTGAGGCGTCGCGGGAAGTACATCGTGATCGGCCTCGACGGCCGCGGGGACCTGATCGTCCACCTGCGGATGTCCGGGCGGCTCCGCCTCGATCGCTCGGCCGACGAGATCCCGTACACGCGGATGATCCTCCGCCTCGATTCGGGGGATTGCGTCTACTTCGTCAACCCGCGCCGGTTGGGGACCGTCTCCCTCTGTCCGCACGGGTTCGACAGGGAGCTCGGGATCGAGCCGATCGGGCCGAACTTCAGCGTCGACGTGCTCGCCGAGTTCGCGGCCGGATCGCGCACGCCGATCAAGCAACTGCTCCTCGATCAGCGGAAGATTGCCGGGATCGGGAACATCTACGCCGCTGAAGCCCTCTGGCGAGCGGGGGTCGACCCGAGACGACCGGCGAACTCCCTCCGAGCGGACGAGATCGCGGCCCTGCACGCCGGGATCACCTCCGTTCTGTACGACGCGATCGAGCAACTCGGGACGACGATCGGCGGCAGCGTCTCGGACTACCGGCGTTCCGCGGGGGAGGGAGGCTCGTTCCAGAACCGGCTCTCCGTCTACGGACGCGACAGCGAGCCGTGCGAGCGGTGCGGAACGTCCATTGAGCGAGTGATGCAGGCCGGGCGCTCGACCTGCTACTGCCCGGCGTGTCAGACCTGAGAAGGCCCCTCGAAGGGGGAAGACGGATGAAGTCGAAGGGCAGGCGGACGGCGGAGAACCACCGCGCGGCGGCGGGCGGCGAGGACCACGAGCGGTCGTCGACGCACCCCGAGTTCGCCCGAGTCGCGCGCGAGGAGCCGCTCGCCGAGCATTGGCAGACGGCCATCGATTTGATGTTGAACGAAACGGAAAACCTGAGAATACTGACTCCATCCTCGGGACAACCCGACGGAGGTGATGGACGATGATCGGACAACGTATGGAACGCGCGATGAACGAGCAGATCATGCACGAGGCCGGTTCGGCCTACCTCTACGTCTCGATGGCCGCTTACTTCCACGCGAAGGGTCTCGACGGAATGGCCGGGTGGATGAAGGCTCAGGCGCAGGAGGAGGTCGGTCACGCGCTCCGCTTGTTCAACCATATCAACGACCGCGGCGGCCGGATCGAACTGCTGGCGATCGACAAACCGCAGGCGGAATGGGACTCGCCGCTCGCCGCGTTCAGGGCGGCGCTCGAGCACGAGGAGTTCATCACCGGCAGGATCGACGATCTGGTGAAGATCGCCCGCGAGGAGAACGACAACGCCGCGGGCATCATGCTGCAGTGGTTCGTCACAGAGCAGGTCGAGGAGGAGAACTCGGTCGCCAGGGTCATCGATATGCTCGAGTTGATCGGCGACTCCGGGCACGGGCTGGTGATGGCCGATCGCGAGCTCGGTCAGCGAATCCCCGGTCCGCTTCCCACGGTGGCATCCGAAGGCGAGGCCGCGGCGTAGCACAGGGTCGAAAGGAAGGGACATGGCGTTCACGTTCGTCACCGACAACGCGTCGTTGAACCAGGCACTGTTCAAGGTCACCCACGGCCTCTACATCCTGACGGCTCGGGCGGGCGAGCGGATCAACGGGCAGTGCCTCGACGCGCTGATGCAAGTGACGAACATGCCGCCGCGGATGGCGATCGGGATCGGGGTGAGGTCGCTGACCCACGAGATGATCGCCGATAGCGGCCGGTTCGTCGTCAGCGTGCTCGACCGGGAGAACGACAGCTGTCCCGGCGTGATCCGTCGATTCGGTTTCCAGTCCGGACGGGATGTCGACAAATTCGCCGACTTCCCGCACGAGCTGACCGAGTATGGGATACCCTATCTCCCGGACGCGGTGGCGATCTACGAGTGCACCGTGATCCCGGAGATGACGGTCGACCTGAAAACCCACTCGCTGTTCGTCGCCTCGGTCGACCGCGCCGGAACGCGTGAGGGTGGCGAACCGCTCACCTACAACGAGTACCGAAAACGCATCCGAGAAGGAGTGTAACCCACGATGGAAAAATGGATCTGCACGGTCTGCGGCTACGTCTACGACCCGTCCGTCGGGGATCCGACGAGCGGAGTCGAGCCGGGAACGGCGTTCGAGGATCTCCCCGAGGACTGGGTCTGTCCGGTCTGCGGCGCCGGGAAGGACATGTTCGAGAAGACCGCGTGACGGGACCAGCCAGTCACGGGCGAGAACCACCTTGGAAGGTCGGTTCTCCCGCCGGTTCCGACAGCGAACCCGTACAGGAGGAAGCGTGAGAGCCAGAGAGATTCGGCAGGGAATTTGGTGGATGGGGGCGATCGATTGGGATCGTCGGCTGTTCGACGAACTGATCCCTCTCCCCGACGGCACGAGTTACAACGCGTATCTGGTACGCGGAAGCGAGAAGACGGCGTTGATCGACACCGCCGATCCCACGAAGAGCGAGGAGATCCTAAGACAGCTCGACGGGATCGACAGGCTCGACGTCCTGATCGTCCAGCACGTCGAGCAGGACCACTCCGGGACGCTCCCGGCGGTCCTCGACCGTCACCCGGAGACACAGGTCGTCTCGAGCCCGAAGGCGAAGCCGATGATCGCCGACCATCTGGGGGTTCCGGAGGGGCGGATCACGACCGTCGAGGACGGCGAGACGCTGTCGCTCGGGGATCGGACCTTCGAGTTCGTCCACGCCCCGTGGGTCCACTGGCCGGAGACGATGCTGACCTATCTGCGCGAGGAGAGGGTCCTCTTCACGTGCGACCTGTTCGGCTCGCACCTGGCGACGAACGACCTGTTCGCCGTCGACCGCCCGCGCGTCTACGAGGCGGCGAAGCGCTACTACGCGGAGATCATGATGCCGTTCGGCCACCTGATCGAGAGCCACCTCGAGAAGCTCGAGGCGTACGAGCTCGGGACGATCTGCCCGAGCCACGGTCCGATCCACGACAATCCGAGCTTCATCGTCGACGCCTATCGGCATTGGGTCCTCGACCCGCCGAGGAACCTCGTCGTCCTCCCCTACACGTCGATGCACGGCAGCACGGCGCGGATGGTCGAACACCTGATCGAAGCGCTGACCGACCGCGGAGTCCACGTCGAACCGTTCAACATGGCGGTGACCGACCTCGGCGCCTACGCCGTCCATCTGGTCGATGCGGCGACGGTCGTCTTCGCTGCGCCGACCGTCCTTGTCGGCCCGCATCCGCACATCGTCTTCGCCGCGTACCTGACCGCGGCGCTCCGGCCGAAGTTGAAGCACGCGGCGATCATCGGGTCGTACGGCTGGGCCAGCAAGGCGGTCGAGCAGATCCAAGGGCTCTGCGCCAACCTGAAGGCCGAGTGGCTCGACCCGGTCCTGACCAAGGGGCAGCCGACGAAGGAGACGGAGGAGAGGCTCGACGCCCTCGCGGACGAGATCGCCGCGCGTCACAGCGGGTTGAAATAGGAGAGAGGAGACCCATGGATCGCAGCATCTTCGTGGCCGGCGCGGCCGGCGAGGGAATCCAGACGATCGGCGACGTCGTCGCCCGCTGCTTCCTGGCGCACGGCTACCCGGTCTTCGTAACCCAGGAGTTCGAGTCGCGGATCCGCGGCGGGAACTCGAGCGCCCGAATCCGCGTCGCCGACGAGCCCCGCAACGCGACGCGCGAGGAGGCGGACGTCCTCCTCGCCCTCAATCCGGTCGCGCGCGAGCGCTACGCGGACGCGCTCCGTCCCGACGGGCTCGTCATCTCGGCGGACACCACAACAAACGGAGGAAATCATCTGGAGATCCCCTTCGTCTCCCTGGCTACCGCACACGGCGGCCAGGAACTCTACGCCAACGCCGTCGCCGCCGGAGCGCTCTGCGCCGCGGTCGGCCTCCCGTTCACCGCCCTCGAGGGCGTCCTTTCGTCGGCGTTCTCGAAGCGGGGCGAGGAGATCGTCCGCGCCAACGTCGCCGCCGGGCGGGCGGGATTCGACCGAGCGGTGGACCAGTTGCGCGACCGGCCAGTCGAGGGTCTCCCGAAGCGGGACGCCTCGTACGCGTTCGCCTCGGCGCACGAGACGCTCCCGGTCGCCGCCGCGGTCGCCGGGTGTCGATTCATCAGCGCCTACCCGATGTCCCCTTCGACCGGGATCATCACCGCCTTCGCCCGCGAAACGGACCTCGGCGTCTTCGCCGAGCAGGCCGAGGATGAGATCGCCGCGATCAACATGGCCCTCGGCGCCAGCGCCGCCGGGGCGCGGGCGATGACGGCGACCTCCGGCGGCGGGTTCGCCCTGATGGTCGAGGCGCTCAGTCTCGCCGGGATGATCGAAACGCCGATCGTGATCGTCCTCGCGCAGCGTCCGGGCCCCGCGACCGGGCTGCCGACGCGGACCGCGCAGGAGGACCTTCTCTTCGCCCTCCGCGCCGGCCACGGGGAGTTCCCCCGGGTCGTCCTGGCGCCGTCCGATCCGCAGGAAGCGATCGAGCTGACAATCCGCGCGTTCGACCTGTCCGATCGATACCAGGTTCCGGCGATCCTCCTGACCGATCAGTACCTCGCGGATTCGCGCTTCTCGCTCGATTCGCTCGACCTGCCAACGGAGATCCCCGGGGACCATCTCGCGGATCCGGAGGACTTCGAGGTCTACCGGCGCTACGCACCGAGCGCGACCGGGATCTCCCCTCGCCTGCCGTTCGGGCAGGGAGGGCGGATCGTCTACATCGACAGCGACGAGCACACGCCCGAGGGGCACATCACCGAAGATCTGAGGAGCGTCCGTCCGGCGGCGGTCGGGAAGCGCCTGGAGAAGGCGGGGCGACTACGTCGCGAGATCCGCCCTCCGCGCACCGATCGGACCGACGACGCCGAGCTGATCCTCGTCGGGTGGGGATCGACGAGGTACGCTATCGCCGAGGCCGTCGACCTGTTGCGGGCCGACGGCCGGAAGGTCGGCGCGGTTCATTTCACTGAGCTCTGGCCGCTCCCCGAGGTGGAGCTGCGAGAGGGCGCCGAGTATTGGACGGTCGAAGGGAACGCGACCGGCCAGCTC
>CAZGXU010000044.1:0-17927 GCA_964530075.1 uncultured Thermotogae bacterium | reverse complement strand
TTCTTACGTGAGGCAACGATCCCGTTTCGAGTACTTTTTTGGTGAGGCAATGCGTGGGCTGGCATTCCGCGCCGGTCCGTGGTAACGTGTCGGCGAGGTATGTCAGGCGCGCGCCACCCAGCCTCGGCGGGTGGCGCATTTCGTTGTCAGGAGGGTGCATGGCCGTACGAATCGCTGTCGTCGTCGGATACCTCGTCGTTCTGCTCGGAATCGGCCTCTGGGCGATGCGCCGGGCGCGCGGAACGAGCGAGGATTACTTCATCGCCTCGCGGACGACGAGGCCGCTCGTCCTGTTCCTCACGATGGCCGCGACGAACTTCAGCGCGTTCACCGTCTTCGGCTTCTCCGGCGCGGGATGGGAGAGCGGCTACGCCTACTACCCGATCATGGGGTTCGGGACGGGGTTCATGGCTTTGACGTTCGTCCTGATCGGACGTCCGGCCTGGCGCTTGGGGAAGGAGCAGGGACTCGTTACGCCCCCGGAACTCGTCTACCGGCTCACCGGAAGCCCCGCGCTCCGGTTCCTGTTCTTCCTCGTGATGACCGTCTTCACCGTCCCGTACCTGGCGATGCAACCGATGGCCGCCGGGTACGCGCTCGAGTCGCTCCTCGGGATTCCGTACTTCGCCGGGGCGGCGCTGATCACGGGCGTGATGCTCCTCTACACGTTTCGGGGCGGGTTCCGCGGCGTCACGCGGACCGACGTCTTTCAGGGCGGAATGATGATCGTCCTGCTCGTCGTCGCGGTGGCGATCATCGCCGGTCACTTCGGCGGGCTGTCGGCCGCCAACCGGGCCGCCCTGGGCGAATTCCCCGAGCTGTTCGCGCGCCCCGGGCTGGGAGGGATCTACACGCCGGGGATCTGGTTCGGCTACATGCTCCTCTGGTTCCTCTGCGATCCGATGTTCCCGCAGCTCTTTCAGCGCTTCTACGCCGCGAAGAGCCCCCGCGGGCTGACGGCGACGATGTCGCTCTACCCGCTGCTGACCGGGTTCCTCTTCCTCCTTCCCGTGACGATCGGGGTCCTCGGGCGCCTGTCGTTCCCGAGCCTTCCCGAGGGGGTCGCCGCCGACCAGATCCTCCCACTGATGCTCGCCGAGCACGCCCCGCCGGTGATCGAGGCGCTCGTGTTGACCGCGGCCCTCGCCGCGCTGATGTCGACCCTCGACTCGCAGCTGCTGACGCTCTCGTCCATGTTTGTGCGGGACGTCTGCGAACCGATCCGAGATCGGTTCGTAAAACGAGGGGGCGGAACGGTCGGTTCCTCCTCGTCCGGCGAATCGCCTGCTTGGGTCGGGAAGACCTTCGTGGTCGGGCTGGCACTGGCCGGACTGGCGATCGCCTACCGCCCACCGGCAACGTTCCGCGTCCTCGCGACGCAGACGTTCACCGGCCTCGCGGTCCTCTTTCCGACCGTCGTCGGCACGATCTACTGGAAGCGGACGAGCCCCGTCGCGGCGATCGCGTCGATTCTCGTCGGGGAGGGGCTCGTCGCCGCCTACTACCTGAAGCTCCTTCCGAGCTTCGGCACGCTACCGGTCGTCCCGATCCTCGTCGTCACGACCCTGGTGCTCGTCGTCGGCAGCCGGATCTTCCGGTCCGGGCCGAGATACAAGCCGACCCGGAAACCGCGGACCCTCAGCCGCCGCGCGATCGTCGGGTGGGCGATCGCGTTCGCCGCGCTCTTCGCCCTCGCGAACGACGTGTGGAATTGGGGTGACGGCCGCGTCTCGCTCCTCGGCTTCCCGGGGTGGGTCTGGATGTCTGCCGGACTGTGCGTCCTCACCTCGGCGATGTTCTGGCTCCTCGGACGGTCGCTCAGAGAAGGGCGCAGAGACGAGGGGGGCTAGTCCATCCTCGCCCCAGCCACGCGCCCGTGCAGCGGGATCGCGTGGCAGCGATTCCCGCATTCCCCGGAACTGCCCCAGAGGTAATCCCGCGGGATTGCCTCACGCCTAGATCGGCGGCTCGATCGTGATCGGGGCGTTGACGTCGGTCAGGTCCATCCGCCATGTCACCGTCCCGCGGTCGCCGTCCTCGTCGATCCCGGTGGCGGAGAAGTTGTACTTGACCGGGTAGCCGGCGTCGGCGATCCACACATCTCCGGACGCGTTCGTCAGCTCGCCTTGCCAGTAGCCGCCCCACTCCGCATAGGTCGAGGTGTAGTGATGCGCGGAGACGCCGTTGACCGTCTCCTCTCCGATGTAGTTGGCGGTCGGTTCGAGCTCGCCGAAGAGGCTGCCCCACGCGATCGACGGCGCGTAGATCAGGACGGCCTGGCTCATCGCCTCGGCGACGAGAACCGGAGCCTCCTCCCACCCGCCTTCGTCCAGGACCCAGGCCTGATCGTCGATCTGGATCACCTCGAACCGATCGCCCCCGCCGAGGTCCCGCCAGATTAGGTGCATTCGGTTCGGGCCGGCGACGATCCCCGTCAACTCGATCGAACCGGCTTCCGCCTCGCCGTCCTCCTCGCCGACGAACGTGAACAGCGTGGAGTAGCGATAGCTGTTCAGCCCGGCCAGCGCCGTGTTCGCGTTCGAGAACGCCCCTTCGGGCGGGAGGACCACCTCTGCGCTCGTTTCCTCTGCGGGAGCGGGCTTGGGCTCCGGCGACGGTGCCGTCATGTTTCCGACCGGCTCCGTCGCGGCCGGTGCCGCCCCTTCGGTCCCCGAGGACGTCTGCGGTTCCTGCTCCGCCGGGGCCGTACCCTCGTTCGGCGAGCACGCCGCCAGCCCGAGCGCAAGGACCGCCGCCAATAAGAGGAGCAGCCAGGTTCGCTGGGTCATCTCCCCACCTCCTTGCTTGCCGTCTGTCCACAGGCCATTCGGATCTCCAGACTCTACCGACCGTCGAGGTCCGACGGCAAACCGCCCCATCGGCCGACGCCACGCCCGCCGCCTCCTCGAAGCAGCAAGTCCCTCTTGCCTCCTCTACGAATGCACTCGAACGACCATTCGTCGCCCCACGAGGAACGTGCTCCAAGCCGACTTCCTCCTGCGCATCGATCTTGGATTGAGCGGGTCCGTCGAGCCGGTCCTGCAGCCGATCGATCTCTCGCCCCAGCTTCACCGGATTGAGCGTCCTTGAGTTCCTGGTTCGCTTCTTTGTGCGCAGCGCGATGGGAGCAGCCGACGGTAGGGGGTCTTCGCCTTGTCGTATCTCTCGTGCACCTTGCTCCCGCTGCGCGCCTCCTCGCTCCTCATCATCCCAGGAGCGAGTCACCGTAGCCTCCCGTTTCGAGTATCTTCCTAGCTGAGGCAACGATCCCGTTTCGAGTACTTTTTTGGTGAGGCAATGCGACTTCGAGGTCGGGCGGCCGTTCACCCGGGAGGAACTGGCCCGGGTCCAGATGGAGATGGCCCGAATCGTCGAGGAGGATCTGCCGATCGAGCGGCACGAGATGTCGAAGGGGGACGCACGCGCCCTCCTGATCCGACGCGGCGAGGTCCTGAAGCTCGAGCTCCTCGAGGAGATCGATGGCCCGACGGTCATCCTCTACAGCCAGGGGGAGCACATCGACCTCTGTCGCGGCCCGCACGCGTCGTCGACCGGTCGCGTATCGGACGCTCGCCTGACCGGGCTCGCCGCCGCGAACTGGCGCGACGATCCGTACGCCGAGACGTTGAACCGGATCTACGGGGCGGTCGCCTTCGCGGACTAGCCGATCGCCCGAACCCGGTCCGCGATCCCTTCCGCAAGCCCGTCGCCGAGGAGCTCGAACGGATCGACCGGCTCCCCGTTGAAACGGACCCAGCTCCAGTCCCACGGCGGCACGGCGTACGTGAAGGCGTCTTCCCGCGTGTCGATCCGGTGGATCGTCGGTCGGATCCGTTCCGCGAGCGGGTGCTCGGAGACCGCGGCCTTCAACCGCGCCTCGAAATCGAGGCTGTACGGACAGCGGGCGCTGAACGCGGCTTCGATCGCCAGGAGGCCGCCGGACGACAGGTCCTCCGGCGCGTGCGCAGCGGGAGCGAGGGTCGGCGCGACGGCGCCCTTCCGATACGGGAGCCACATCAACGCGATCCGCTCGTGCCGGACGATCTCGTGAAACCCGAGCTCCTCGAGGAACGGGATCGGGAAGTGCGTCGGAGTGTCCCAGCCCTGCGTCGCGAGGCCGGTGAACCGCCCGCGGGTCTCATCGATCACCCGCTCGATCAGCTCCCGCTCGTGACCGAGGTGCTCCGGATCTTCGTCCGTCGTCCCGGCCCAGTGATAGCACATCAGGATCGCGCCCTCCGGCGCCTCGATCGGGACCGGGGCGACCTCGGCCGGCATGTACTCCGCGAAGCCGCGCGGGACACCCTCAGCGTAGGCGACGATGCCGCGCATCCCGAGGTCGATCATCCGTCGGTGCCACGCCGTCACCTGCTCGAGCTCGCCGCGGAATCGCCTCCCCTTCAGCTCCAGCCCTCCAGGACAGCAGGCGACGTCCGGGAGCGTCCTCGCGTCGAGCAGCCTGAATTCGACGTTTATCGTCGTGCCACCTCCTCCGCAGTCTAGCGCTCGATCGCGTCCGGCGTGAAGGAGAACCCGCCGATCAGCGGGGGAGCAGGTGGAGGATCTCGATTCGGTAGAGCTTGTCGTCGAACCAGTTCTCGTTGGTGCGCTGGGTGGCCCACAGGTAGGCACCGTCCCAGGTCAGGTCCCAGGTCCCCTCGCTGCAGGGGTAGATCGAGCCGAGCGGCTCCCCGACGGCCGAGACGCGCTGAATCCCGTGGCCGCCGGGGACCCAGAAGGCCTCGCCGTCCCACGCGATCCCGCCGCCTCCTCCTTGCAGGGGAATGGTGTTGAGCAGGGTGCCGCGCCGGTCGACGCGGTAGATCGTCGGGCTCGTCCAGCCCATGATACAGAGCGCCTCGCCGTCCCACGTGATCCCCTTCGCCCCGCCGGTCGGATCGGGGATGGCGAAGCTGGAGACGACGGCGCCGCCGGTCGTCATCTCGTACACCCGCTTGTCGGCGAAGTCGTTGATCCACAGGTGCTCGCCGTCGTACGTCATCCCCCACGCCTGCGGGCCCGGATACTTCCATTGCGCCAGGACGGCGCCGGTCTCCGGGTGGAGGCGATAGACGTCGCCCCACAGGGTGGCGGTCCAGATCGCCTCGGCGTCCCACGCAACGCTCCACGTCAGGCCGAGCCCGTCGCCGATCTGGTTGACCACGCGCCGCGTCTCGTCGACGTCTGGGTAGATGTACATGTACCGGTCGAGCCGCCGGTCCCCCGGGGTGTAGCCGAGCTCGTACGGCCGGTAGTCGGGCATCGGGAAGGCAATCGACGTCGGCGCCACCGTCGCCGTCGAGAGCCAGGTGACGTGGCCCGACGCGCATTGCGGGGTGTCCTGCCCGTTGCCGACCAGGACCGTGCCGGTGTCGATCCGCAGCTCGTTCTGCCCCTCGCCGCAGCCGATCCCGGTGCCGTTGTCGCGGATCCGGCAGCCCTCGACGGTCAGCGTGCCGTGGTCGTCGACCGACAGCCCGGCCACCCCGTTCCTCTCGACGATGCACGTTTCGACCCGCGCCGTCGACGCGTCGACGTGGATCCCGTGCGTCCCGCAATCGGCGACGTAGCAATCCCGGATCACGACGTCGTTGAACTGCTCCATCGCGATTCCGTTGTAGCCGTTCTCGTAGACGCGGGCGCGCTCGATCGTCGGCCGGCAGTACGATTCGAGGTAGATCCCCTCCCAGTTGTTCCAGCGGACGATCACGTCGCTCACCGCCGGGCTTGAGTTCCACAGGTTGAGCCCCTGCTGGGCGAACTCGAGGATCGCGTACCGGATCTCCGAGGCGCTCGATGCGTTCACCAGCCGCAGCATGCCCCAGTCGCCGTTCGTCGGGTCCTCGGCGTCCGACGTGAACCAGATCGGCTCCTCGGCTGTGCCGACCGCCTTCAGCGTCCCCTCGACCCGCATCGTCAGCCGCCCGCCGTCGGTGTACCCGCGGTAGTGCACGAACCGGACCCTCGTGCCCGGCAGAATCGTCAGCGTCACACCGGCCGGAACGAAGACCGGCCCGGTGACGAGGATCTCCCCCTGCCAGGTCGTGTCCTGTTGGATCGCTCCTCCGACCGTCGGGCTCGCTGTGCCCGTCCCGGCGCAGTACGTCCCCGTGAGATCGTAGGAGAATTCGTTCGTGAGGCCCTCGCCGGGGATCTCGAACTGGATCGTCCCGCTGCACGGCAGCGCGCCGGCCGGCAGCGGACTGACCCACGGCGTCGTGCCGACGTACAGGCCGGTCGGGCCCTGATCGATCGGCGCGTTCAGCCGGACGACCGCCTGCCCGTCGCCGCCCCCCATCGGCCGTTCGGCCCCGTCCACGAGCATCCGCCACCCGCCCCACGCGGGGAATCTGTCCAGCCGGACGACGACGACCCCCAAGGCCCCATCCCATTCGACGGCCGTGATCTGAGTGCCGAGCACCGCGGCCGAAGAGAGCCCGACGAGCAGACAGGCGAGGAGCGACCGTCGTGCGTTCATGGGTCCAGCGTAGGGCGGAAAGCACCGACAGACAAAACCGATCCGGCCGACTCCCCTCGAGGCTGGAGCCGGAGCGTCGCTTGGGCGTAGAATCGGCCATCCGGGAAAGGCAGGGTGAGCGGATGAAGATCACGTTCTGCGGCGCAGCGGGGACGGTCACCGGATCTTGCCATCTCGTCGAGGTCGGCGGCCTGCGACTCCTCCTCGACTGCGGCCTCTTCCAGGGCGGTCACGAGCGAGAGGATCTGAACAGGACTCCGTTCCCGTTCGATCCGAAGGGGATCGACGCGGTCCTCCTCTCCCACGCCCATCTCGATCACGCGGGACGACTCCCCCTCCTCGTCCGCGAAGGGTTCTCCGGCAAGATCCTGTGCACGGCGCCGACCGCGGAGATCGCCAAGCTGATGCTCGCCGATTCCGCCCATCTGCAGGTCGAAGAAGCGTCGTATCGGGCCCGGAAGGCCCGCCGACGCGGCGAGGCCGCCGAGCCGCCGCTCTACGACATGGCCGACGTCCTCCGCTGCGTGGAGCTGTTCCGCCCGGTCCGGGGCTACGACGAGCCGCAGAAGCTGAACGACCGCGTCTCGTGCGTCTTCCACGACGCGGGGCACATCCTCGGCTCGGCGGCGATCGAGCTCCGGACGTCGAACGGAAGCCTCCTCTTCAGCGGGGATCTCGGGAACCGGCACCAGCCGATCGTCAGGGATCCGAGCCCCCCTCCGCACGCCGACGTGCTGCTGGTCGAATCGACCTACGGGGATCGGACGCACCGATCGATGGAGGACACGGTCGCCGAGTTCCGGGAGGCGATCGAAGCCGTCATCCCCGACAACGGGAACCTGCTGATCCCGTCGTTCGCGCTGGAACGCGCCCAAGAGGTCCTCTACGAGCTGTTCGTCCTCTGGCGAAACAAGGAGCTCCCCCGCTGCCGGATCTTCCTCGACAGCCCGCTGGCCATCTCGACGACGCGCGTCTTCGAGCGCCACCCCGACTACTTCGACGTCGAGGGACGGGAGCTCTTCGCGGCACAACCGAACCCGTTCGATTTCACCCCGCTCCGATTCACCCAGACGACGGACGATTCGAAGGAGATCAACAAGAAGTCGCGGGGGAACATCATCATCGCTGGCAGCGGGATGTGCACCGGCGGGCGGATCCTCCACCATCTTCGCCACAACCTCTGGGACGAGGACTCCGGCGTGCTGTTCGTCGGATACCAGGCCGTCGGGACCCTCGGCCGGCGGATCGTCGAAGGGGCGGAACGAGTGCACGTCTTCGGCGAGGAGATCGCCGTCGCCGCCCACGTCTGGACGGTCAACGGGTTCTCCTCCCACGCCGACCAGCCGATCCTTCTCGACTGGATCCGGCGTGCCGCTCCGGAGCATCTGGTCCTCGTTCACGGCGAGGACGAGTCCCTCGCGGCGTTCGCCGATCGGATCCGGGAAGAGCTGTCGCTCGAATCGCACATCGCCGGTCTGCGGGAGACGATCGAGCTCTGAACGGGAACGGCCTCTGTACCGTCGGTGCCCCTCGGCCCTGCCGCTTTCCGCGACTTCATCGCTCGACGGTCTCTCCTTATACTCCGCATGCCCGAGGAGACGTTACTCAGCGCAAGGAAAGGAGGAGGGAGATGTCCGAGGATATCAGCCGGTACTTGAGACCCGGCACGGGCCTGTCCGGAATTCCCGCCGAGACGCAGCGGCAGATCGAGAGAATCCGGTTCGAGTTGACCGGCCTGGACGGCGCGCTTGGCGCGCAGGGAGTGCCCGAGAAGGTGCTCGACAAGAACCTGCTCGTCGCTACGTGGAACATCCGCGCGTTCGGCGGTCTGACCCCGAAGTGGACAGCAGGACCCAACGATTCGCCCAAGCGGGACTACCAGGCGCTGATGTGCATCTCCCGTGTCGTCTCCCGCTTCGACGTCGTCGCCATCCAGGAAGTGAAGGGCGATCTGCGCGCGCTTCGCTACATGATGAAGATCCTGGGACCGCACTGGGGCCTCATCCTCACCGACGTCACGCGCGGCGCGCCCGGAAACGACGAGCGGCTCGCCTTCGTCTTCGACACGCGGAAGGTCAACCTCTCCGGTCTGGCCTGCGAGCTGGTCATCCCCCCTGATCGAGGCGCCGGAGGAGGACCGATCAAGGAGGGCGCGTTGTCACGACAGTTCGCGCGGACGCCGTATGCCGTCAGCTTCCGCGCCGGAGGCAAGACGTTCATCCTGGTCACGCTGCACGTTCTGTACGGCGACGAGCCGAAGGACCGCATACCGGAGCTGAAGGCGATCGCGGATTGGCTGAGCGAGTGGGCCCGCAATTCGAAGGCCTGGAATCAGAACATCATCGCGCTCGGGGACTTCAACATCGACCGCATCGGGGATCCGCTCTACGAGGCGTTCACCGATCACGGCCGAGGGCTCCAGGTCCCTCCGGGACTGAGCGACGCCCCCCGAACGGTCTTCGGCCGTACCGCCGAAACGGCGAAGCACTACGACCAGATCGCCTGGTTCGCTGGCGCTGGGAGCGAGCCGGCCCTCTCCATGGAGTGCCGCGAGAGCGGATACTTCGATTTCCTCGATCACGTCCTCACCGATCGCAATCTGACGACGAATGAGCTGTCGTGGCGGATCTCCGATCACTATCCCTTGTGGGCCGAATTCTCCCTCCAGGATTGACGTACCACAGAACGAGAGCGTCGCGCCGCTGTACCGTCGGAGTCCGTCGCGGTTGTATGTCCCCACAGTGGATACGGGGCGCGATGTATGCGAAGCTATGCGCACACATAGGAAGACGTCTTGCGACGCCACGAGGCCACCCGATCGGTTGTTCACACGTCACAGGGAACGGACGCTATGCAATGGGGGATTGTACGTATGACCATCGCCGCAACGCAGGAAAACGTAGGAGAACTCGTCAAGACGCTCAACTTCGCCGAGAAGGTCGATCGATCGCTCCGCCTCATCGAACGGGCGTACTGCGAATACGGCGCCCGGCTCGTCGTCGCGAACAGCCTCGGGAAGGACTCGTCCGCCGTCTGGCACCTGGCGCGACGGGTGAGTGACGGGATCAAGGGGTTCATCGTCACGACGCGGTTCAAGCCGCAGGCGACCAAGCAGTTCATGTTGGAAGAACTGGAGCGGTACCCCGGGAGGCTGAAGGTATACGAGAGCACGGCGGAGATCTCCGATGAGCTGTACAGGACCGATCCCAACCGCTGCTGCGACGTGCTCAAGGTGGAGCCGACGCGCCGCGCCATCGAGGAAATGAACGTGGCCTGTTGGGTCACCGGGCTGCGCTGCACCGAAGGCCGGACGCGCACCGACTTCCAGGAGATCGAGGAACGGGACGAAGGCCTGATCAAGCTCAATCCGATCCTTCTCTGGCACGAACGGGAAGTCTGGCAGTACCTGGCGTTGCACCGGGTTCCGGTCAATCCGCTGTACGGAGCTGGATACCGGTCGCTCGGGTGCGAGCCGTGCTCGAGCATCACCAACGGTCCGGACGAGCGCAGCGGCCGCTGGCTCGGCACGAGCAAGTGCGGCGGCGAGTGCGGGATCCACACGCGCCCCCTGAAGGTCAATCGCTAGCGCTAGCGAGAACGTCGCCCCTTGTGTGCGACGCTTGTCGCCTCCGACGTTGGCCGCAGCTTGCTCGGTCATTATGCCCCGCATAGCCGCGATGCTCGGCGCGCCGATCGGAGGCCGACTCACCCGGTCCGCGGCCTGCGGCGCTCCAGGTTGACGAAAACGCGACCGTCCTCTTCTTTGGCGTCGTAGGTGGAGAGATCGTGCACTCGGATGCCGGCCATGATGGAAGTCATCTTGAGCACCTTGGCGAGCGGGATCTTCGGATCGCTCACCCGCTTCCCCGTCGAAAGCTCGAACCGTGTCTTGTGCAGCGGACAGACCACACGGCCGTCCTCGATCTTTCCCTGGTGGAGCGGTGCGTTCATGTGGCGGCACCGATCGTCGAACGCATAGATGCTCTCTCCGATTCTGGCCACGGTGATCTCGCGGTCGTCCACGTCGTACTTCTTCATTCCCCCATCGGGGATGTCCTGAACAGCGGCGATGTTCTTCCATTCCATGGTGACCCTCCTTATTCGCGGACAACTTTGCCGCTTTTATGAAGTCCAAGCCAAATCAGATGAGAGCGCCACACCTCTGTGGCGTGTCTCCGACGCGATGCAGCGCTGGCAAATGACGCCTGAATCCCGCGTACCCGTTCGCGCCGGCCCGAGCGATCGGACAGTCTCCGCCGGTGTTCCCCCGGAAACGCCGGGCAGTCCGTCCTAGGTGGGCGGGGTCTGGACGTACAAACCGTTCTGGTGCGTAGATCGTCTGCGACCAGACCCCGCTGTAGAACCCCCGACTCGCACAGTGTCAATCAGCTTGACAGAGAGAGGGCCACAGCGACGACAGGACCCTTGAAACCTCCAAGCGCCGCGGAATCCGCCAAGCTCGGTGGTTCAGGAACACGCTTCCTCCTGCTCCACACGGAGAGCACGCTACACACCCCTTGCACTGGCTTGTCGACGTAGGTTATCGCATGTTGGAGGACGTGTCAATAGGCGCTACGGCTTTGCCCGAAGCGTCGAAGGGAAAGGTGCAGAGAGCGGAATGGGATCACACCTCGTTTTTTACTCTTGGGGAATCACGCGAGCACAACGCACCGTTCCTAGCGAAATCCGGTGACACATACGAATTCCCGACCTCGGTGCGCCGGGGTGCGCACTGCCCCTCGTGTCTACCAGAAGCCATGCCCGCTCAGCCAACCGCTGTCAGAATCGGATACGGGAGATGCTTGGGCTCAGATCTCGATTCTCGGGGTCTCTTGGCGGCGGTTGACGCGATGGCGGGCACAACGCATGATCTCATCGTGGTGAAGAGCTTCCCCGGAAGGGTTTCGGGGCGAAGCTCTTTTCGCTCTGCGGGGGAGGTCGACGTCGGGACAATGGCCGAGAACGGCATTCAGACGACGAATCGCATCACCGACGATCGGCGCTGGTTCGCGTTGGGCGCGGTCCTCGTGACCATGTTCTTCTCCGCCCTGGACCAGACCGTCGTCGCGACGGCGATGCCGGTTATCATCGGCGACCTGAAGGGTTTCTCCATCTATGCCTGGGTGTTCACCGCGTACATGATCGCGTCGACCGTCACGGTGCCGATCTACGGGAAGCTGTCCGATGTCTACGGGCGCAAGCCGTTCTACATCCTCGGGCTGGGCCTGTTCATGATCGGCTCGGCTCTGTCCGGGCAGGCGCACACGATGATGGAACTGATCGTCTTCCGCGCGTTCCAGGGGATCGGCGGCGGGGCGATGCTCAGCATGCCGCGCGCGACCATCGGCGACATCTTCAACCCACGCGAGCGTGGTCGCTGGATGGGCGTCATCGCGATGACCTTCGGCTTGGCGAGCATCGTCGGCCCGTTTCTCGGCGGCTGGATCACCGACCATTGGGGCTGGCGCTGGATCTTCTACATCAATCTCCCCGTGGCAGCCGGTGCGCTCCTGGCGATCCTCTACGCCTTGCCACGCGTCCGCGTCGCGAAGGAGGCGCACGTCGACTGGACGGGGAGCGGCTTGCTAGTGGCCGGGTTGATCCCCCTTCTTCTTGCGTTCACCTGGGCGGGGAGCCGCTACACGTGGGGGAGCCCGTTCATCATCGGCCTGCTCTCGTTCTCGGTCGTGATGTTGGGGTCGTTCGCGTGGGCGGAACGTCGGGCCACGGAACCGATCGTCCCGATGCCGTTCTTCCGGGTTCCCGTGTTCGCCACCGCCAATCTGGTCGGCTTCCTGTTGAGCATCGGGATGTTCGGGGTGCTGATGTTCCTCCCGATCTACATCCAGGGCGTGCTCGGCCTGTCGGCGCAGAATTCCGGCGCGGTGATGACCCCGATGATGCTGAGCTTCATCGCGGGAGCGCTCATCGCCGGCCAACTGATGACCCGCACCGGCAGGTACAAGCTCCTCGCCATCGCAGCGGCCGCGGTGATGTGCACCGGGCTGTTTCTCATCACCCGGCTCGACGTCGACTCGACGTGGGGGACGGTGGTACGGGACATGCTGGTCGCGGGAATTGGAATCGGTGCGTTGATGCCGACCCTCAACGTCGCCGTTCAGAATGCGTTCCCCTATAGCGTGATGGGCGTCGTCAACGCGTCGCAGCAGTTCGTCCGCTCTTTGGGCGGCGCCATTGCCGCTCCGATTCTCGGGACGATCCTTGCGAACACGTTCGCGACACAACTGCGTCCCAACCTGCCGCCCCAACTGCTGCAGGCGATCGCCGGGCTGCCAGCGGCGGAGCAGCAGGCCTTTCTCGATCCGCAAAGCCTGATCAATGCGCAGTCCCAAGCAGCGATCCAGTCTAGTTTTTCCACCTTCGGAGCGGAGGGAGACAGACTCTATCAGGCGTTCATCGCAGCGGTCCACCGGTCTCTGGCCACAGGCATGAGCAAGCTGTTCTTCATCGCTCTGGCCGTCGGCCTCGCCGCGCTTGCCGTAACCTTCTTCCTCCCGGAGCTCGCACTCAAACGCGAC
The DNA here is from genome assembly GCA_964530075.1 of uncultured Thermotogae bacterium. GTDB lineage: Bacteria > Bipolaricaulota > Bipolaricaulia > UBA7950 > UBA9294 > JANQEA01. The sequence continues at coordinate 4,910 of CAZGXU010000044.1, read as the reverse complement.
GAATTCTACGAGGAGTGACCCGCCCCCGGTCCGCTCCAGTCCGGCAGCGCCTCCCGCGGGAACGAGCCGTCAGCGCTCGCCGCGGTGATGCCTTGGTGTCACACCTCGAACCGAGCGAGCAGGACGGGCGTCAACCCTCCCCGCACGACGGACTCGGCCACGCTGCCCTCGAACAGCCGTGCGACGCCCGATCGTCCGTGAGTCGCCATCGCGATCAGGTCGACGTCCTCGCCCTCAGCGGCCTTCAGGATCTGATGCGCGGTGTCGCTACCGAACCAGATGTTCATCGAGGCGGAGTATCCGGCTTCCCGAAGGCCTTCGAGGATCTCCCGGTATTCGGCCAAGATCTCCTGCCGCTTCGACTCGGTGAGCTGAGCGGCTTCGGTCCACGGTTTCTGACCCTCACCGTGCAGTCGGTGCCCCGATCGCCCACCGCCCGGTGTAGCCGCCGGCAACACCCCCGTCGAAACGCTCTCGTACTCCCGCTCGCTCTCGTGCGCGTCCCGCTCCATCCGATGCACCGCCGCGGCCTCTTTGGGCGTTTCGCTGATGTGCAGGAGGATCAGCTCGGTCTTCGCCGGTTCGAGAAAGCGACGAATCACCGGCACGGTCAGCTCACCGCATTCCACACAGGTCAACGGGACAAGCACTCGATTTCGTTCCACATCGATCGACCTCCGTTCTACCCCAAGCGGCCGACTCCTCCGGACGCTCGCTCTGCTCACTCTTCGGCGGCCGTCGACTCGTCGAGGGCGAACGCCACACGGCATTGTGCGATACCCCTCGAATCGTCTCCGGTACCTTCGTCACCGGTGCCTACACTCCATCGTTCACCTCGGACGTCCCGACCCTCTCGATGGCGGACGCATCCGCCTCCCTCTCGTCCGGTCGGCCTGTCCCCGATGTTCGATCCGCCTTTGGAGAAAGTCTACGCCGCTACCCCATCGGAGGCGAATCGGGAACCGAGCCCGCGACCGCTTCAGAGGACGGGACGTCGGAGGCGCTCCCAAATCGTCAAGCGTTCGATGCAGCCTTGTCACGCTTGAGGCGGAATTCGTACGATGTCCTCGGAAGACGCTGACAGTGAAACGTCGAGGACCTCTCAGGCCGAGTCCGATCCGACGGCTTCTCATTGCCGCCATCGGCGCTCTCGTGGTCGGCCTTCTCGTCGTCTCGGTCTTGACTCTGCTGATCGAACTGTACCGATGAAGGACGAAACGTCGGAGACAAGCTTCAACGCTACAGAATTGGCACGAAGCTTGACGCTCGTGTTCTCGCTACGAATGCGTCGCGCATCGCCTTCTGGGCACGAGCGACCATTCTTCGTGAGGCCCCGCCGCTAGGAACTCGCCCCGACGCGAAGTTGGGGCGTCCTTTCCTCGTGCATCGGTTCGCGGCCGCGAACGACCTTGAATCGGCCGAAGAGCTTGATCTCCAACCGCGGAACCTCCGGCTTCCTTGCACTTGACGCGCTCACACCCGGCTCCTTCGATTCGACCTCGCACGATCGGCGGAACCGTTCCAGCACGAGGAAGGACCGTTCTATCCAGCGGCGTAGATCATTCACGTTGAGCGGGGCGCTTCAGCAGGCGACAGGGCAGTCGAGAGAAGCTACAATACGCCTCGCAGGGGAGGGATTTGGAATGTCGAGAATCGCATCGATCGTTCTCCTGACCCTGCTTGCGGGGCATACGGCACCTACGGTCGGTCAGGTGCCGGAGAACGCGAGCCCCGTCGCGGCGTTCCACGCCTACCCTGCCGGAGGAGACCTGTCCATTTCCGTCCTCCTCGATGCAACGGCTTCCACAGATCCAGACGGAAGCATCGTCTCGTACCAGTGGCTCTTCGGCGACGGAACGACAGGCTCCGGGGCCAAACTGGAGCACAAGTATCCGCGGATCGGCCGGTTCGAGGTCACGCTCGTGGTGATCGACAACCGCGGAGCGTCCGACATGACCACGAAGACCGTCGACCTGAGCGAGCTCGAACAACCGAGCGGATCGGAAACGGGAATTCCTCGCTCCATGAGCTCGTCGCCCCCTGCAGTCCTGCCCAGCTCGGCTCCCGTAGGGAACCAAGTAGGCGACCGCGCGCCTGACTTCACGTTGCCGACCCTCGACGGCGACGTCTTCCGGCTCTCTGAATGCCTCGGGTACGTCGTGATCGTTGAGTTCTGGTTCAGCACGTGCCCGGGGTGCGTTTCCTCACTCCCTCACCTTGCTGAACTCCAGGCCCAATTCGCAGATCAAGGGTTGATCGTGGTTATCGTGGTCCTCGACCACGACCCGAGCCAGGCGAGGGACCTCTTCGCCGAGGGCGAGTACGCCCAGCTCGTCGCGGTTCACGAGCATGATTGGACCAGGCCCACGCGGACGGCTTACGACGTAAAGGGAACTCCACACGCCTTTCTCATCGATCGGAGCGGGGCGATCCGCTTCTCCGGCAAGCCGAGCAGCATCACCTCGGAGCTTGTCGCGTCGCGTCTCTGAAGTTTCCGTGCCACGTGTCCGTCGCAAGGCCGTCTCCGCTGGATTGGAGTAGGAACGCGCGATCCAGCCCGCAGCCTGTCCCAGGGAAAGGCGCGGAAGCGAATCCCGTTCCCATGTGGGAGGGAGGACCGAAGGCCGGACCATACCGTTCACTGCCTTTCGTGGAACTCACTGTCCTATGATCTGCGTTCATCGACATTGACCGTTCTGCGGCACCTCGCTAGACTCCTTGTCGATTCTGTCGGATCCCGGAAGGGCCGCACTCCGCCACCGGGGACGACGAAAGGAGGACGACGATGAATCGACGAAAGGCGATCGGATTCATTCTGGCAGGGCTCCTGCTGTCCGCGACGGGCCTCTGCTTCTGGGGCTGCACGAACCAGCCGGTCTATGAACCCCACGCGTGCGTTGACGCCGAACCGACGATCGGCTACGCGCCGCTGACGGTGACGTTCGACGCGTCTTGCTCCTCAGCCGATGGGATGAGTCCACCCGCCGAGGGGGAGTATCACTACGTGTGGGACTTCGACGACGACAACCTCGGGGATCGTGCTGGAACGGCCGTCGAGCATACGTTCACCGAGCCGGGGACCTATCTGGTCCAGGTCGGTATGATGAGCATGGGAGGGGTCCCCGTAGATGGAGCGGTGCGGACCATCACCGTACTCCCGGCCGACTGAACAAGACGAAACGTCGGGGACCGGTCCGATCAACGTCGGAGCCAAGTTCCGATGCTGCGGGATCGAGGAAGATCTCGGGACGCGACCCTCGTCTTGAACCCGCGATTTGACGAGCCCGGTGACATGGCCCTTCGGAATGAGCGGATCCGCTACACGATGCCGACGTCTCCGCGCGGTCGCCGAGGCTCAGGAATTCGTCGTGCTGCCCTCCTCACGGATGGGTCGGACCGCCACACGTCGAGACGACGGCCGAAGACCGGGTCCGATCCCGACCGCTCCTACGCCCCGGATTGGGAGATCGGTTGCCAGGGGCGCACCCCGTACTTCCTCTTCCGTGCACGCCCCCACCAACATCCCCCCAGCGTCAGGACCATCAACAGTCCTTGGATCACCCGGTAGAGCGGGTTGCCCCTCCTCGCTCCGCGACAGATCGGACATCCGTGCTCGCAGTACTCCGGGTCCTTGAGATTGCCGAACGGCATCTTCCAGCCCCTCCAGCCATACTGCGGGATCCCTTCCTCTTCGGGCATATTCGATACCTCCTTCTCCCGTCACAGGGTACCGCCTTCCGACTGCGCCAGTGTACCCTCCCATCTGTACAGCTGAGAAGTCCCCCGAGGAGCGGCCTGGGACGGGGTCGCCGTTCCTCGGATGAAGACGAGTTGGCGGGCGCCGCTTCCCGACATACGATGCGGGACCATGGAGGCACCCGTCACCGTGCGGCACGACCTCAGGCCGGGGGACCTGGGTTTCATCGTCTTCCTTCATGGGACGATCTACGCTCGAGAGCACGGCTTCGACCCTACGTTCGAGGCCTACGTCGCCGGACCTCTATCGCAGTTCGTTCGTTCGCGTTCGGAAAGGGATCGCCTTTGGATCGCCGAGCGCGGCGATCGGATCGTCGGCTGCGTGGCGATCGCCGGGACCTCCGAAGACGAAGCGCAATTGCGCTGGCTCTTGGTCGATCCGTCCGCACGGAACCAAGGTCTGGGCAAGAGGTTGCTGCACGACGCAGTCGACTTCGCCAGGGAGCGCGGCTACCGATCGCTCTTTCTGTGGACGGTGAGCACGCTGACTACGGCGGCTCACATGTATCAGTCGGTCGGCTTCCGCAAGGTCGAGGAGAAGTCGGGGGAATGGGGCATGACGGTGATCGAGCAGAAGTACGTGTTGGACCTCGGACGCACCGCCGCCTAGAGCCGGGCGGTCGACCTCTGTCGGGTCGGTCTTTCCTTCCGGTCGAACGGGGTCGCGGCTCGCCAGCCGAGACCTGACGCATCGGTCCGGCGTCACAACCCGCGATTCCTCCGGGAGCGAACCGGCGTCGGAGCCATGCCGTTTGATGTTCTCGCGCCCGACGCCGCGATCGACAGGAATCCCGCCTGGCGGGCCCACATCGAGGCGACGCGCGATGTGGCCGAGGCGACGCTGGAGGATCTCGAATGGGCGGACGGCTACCTGTTCGGTTCTCCGACTCGGTACGGAAACGTGACGGCCCAGTTCAAGCAGTTCGTCGACACGACGGGAGGACCCTGGTCCCGGGGGAAGCTGTCCGACAAGCCGGTCGCGGGGTTCACCAGCGCGCGCAACCCGCACGGTCGACAGGAGACGACCCTCCTGGCGATGTACAACGTCTTTCACCATTGGGGCTGTCTCCTCGTGCCCCCCGGCTACACGGACCCGACTGTCTACGCGGCGGGCGGCAATCCGTACGGAGTGAGCACCGTCGCGGCTCAAGAAG
>CAZGXU010000043.1:0-18898 GCA_964530075.1 uncultured Thermotogae bacterium | reverse complement strand
CCAGACTTGCGGAAGATCTCTGCTGCGAGTAGGAAGTCGGGATCGCCGTCCTGATTCACATCGCCGGTAGCCGCACGTGGCGCGAAGACCTCTCCACCTGGAACGTACCGACCCCGTCATGTTCGTCGATTTCGTACGGGACAAGTGCGCGCTCGGTGTTACGACGCGGTAGCTCATCACCATCGTCGTACTTGACCTCATTCACATATCGCCAGAACCCCTCTGTGAACGATCCGGTCCCGTCCCCCAGCAGGATCTGAAGTCTACGATCTACAGCCACCAGCAAGTCCGGGAATCCGTCCTGGTCGACATCCTCGACTCCGAGAAGGTAGCGAAAGGCGTAGCTTCCAGTCGTCTCCACAGTACTGGCACTCCAGAAGTACGTGGCATGGTCGAGCGGTTCCGGACTCACCTCGCAGGGTGCTGCCGTGTCGCTGGCCCCACCAGTTGGGAGAACAGCGGCAACCGCGAGGAGCAGGACGATGCCGCCTGCGACATGAACGCCTCTTCTTACCCGCATGCTCCTACTTCAACGGTCACCACGCTACGGGGCGAAGTCAGTCCCACATGCCTGCAGCGGAGACCCCCGTAGTGCAACCGCATGCATCACGTTTCACAGGATAGAGACTATTTGGCATATTAGTAACTACAGGACGAGAAACTTAAGGTGATGCAGTATTTATGTAAACCTCAAGCCGACGCGTCTCTCCGCTTCGCTGAATGCGGCGATATTCACATCCAAGAAGAGGAGCACCCGAGCGAAGTGGACAAGGAGCCATGATGCGGAGTGTGCACGTGTCCATCTTGTGATTAGCGCACACGGCACTCGCATGATTTCCACCGTCGCCTCGTTGCTGCCGTGTGAGGATCGAGGGTGGTGTGCATCGGGTTGGGGCAGCGGGAGGGCGGACGGGACATCCTCTCCGGCGACCGGGCGGATCGGCGACAGGGATGAGGCGACACCGGAAGCGCATGAGACAGGATCCGCCGCTCAGTCTGCTACCAGAGGTCGAGGGCGGGCCGTTCTTCGAGCGCGAACTCCCAGGGTTCGAACGCGGTCCCCGAGGCCGGTGTCGCTGCACTCGCGACGTGGATGAGGTAGGCGAACGTCTCCGTCTCGATCGCCACGGGGGCGTCGTAGACGAAGGCGCAGTAGTTCCAGTCGAAGCGTACTGAAACCGTCTGTGGCGACGCGTGGTACCGAAGTTCGAGGCCGTGCTCCTCGTCAAGCCACCAGGAGGTGTTCATCCATTCTCTGCCGTCGACCTCCGTCCATCTGGGGCCGAATCCGGATCGCGCGTGAAGCAGTCGGCAGGAACCGGGATCGAGAACGACCGAGTACCCGGCGTCGGCCGACGCGTCGACGAGATCGACCCGAAGCTCCGCTGCGGGATCGCCTCTGTGGAGCCTGAAGCGCAGATACCAATTAGCCGTGGAGCGGATCTGCGGCGACTCGGCGCACAGGACGGGGCTCCCGCCGTCGGGCTCTTGAGCGTTGGCGTCGCACTGCGCGACGAGCGCGATACCGGCCTCCTCTCCGAGCTCCACCGTGCCGACGGTTCCGTCCGGGCACGCGGTGAGCCTCCACGCCGTCTCGGCGGCGTTCGCCGCGGCGAAAGCGGACACGGGCACGAACGCGAGAAGCACGCCGATAAACCAGATCGGCAGTGCACGGCGGGCAATCGGAGCCAAGCGTCCTCCTTCCTCTCTCTGAGGAAAGTATAGCGAGAGAGAATCCATTCGGCCGGCGAGAGCGGGTCGGCTCTCCTGGCGCTAGGCCTTGCGCAGCCTCACCGCCAGCACGGGCGGGATCTCGGGGAACGAGTCCCACGTCAGACGGGGCCGTTCCTCCGCGTCGCCCGCGAACGCGGTCTCCTCGAGCCCGTCGAGCACGAACCCGCGGTCGAAGAACGGCCGAAACAGCGCATGCAGCGGACGGTGGAAGTACGTCTGCGGCACCGGCTGGCCGCGGATGCCGATCCCCTTCGAAGCGCCGGGCGTCATGTAGCGGACGACCTTCACGGCCGGGGTGACGACGAGCGCCCCGTCGCGCTCCTCCTCTTCGAGCGTGAGGCGGCAGCCGGTCTGGTTGAAGCACGGATGGAGGATCGAGAAGACGAACCGACCGCCCGGCGCCAGCAGCCTCGCCAGCGTCTCGGCGAGCGGCTCGATCCCTTCCATGTCCATGATCGCCATCGTGCAGACGGCGGCATCGAAGCGCCCCTCGCCGAGGGAAAGCATCGCGTCCCGGTCCGTCGCGTCGAGGACGCGGTACTCGATCCGATTGGCGTGCTTCGCCGTCCGCCGCCTCGCGCACTCGATGAGCCGCTCGCTGAAGTCGAACGCGACGACCCGGGCGCCGAGTTCGGCCATCCGCCGGGAGAACGCCCCGTTCCCGCAGGCGACGTCAAGGATCGTCTCTCCGCCCCGCACGTCGAGCAGCCGCTCGGTCGGCGGCGCGACCAACGTCCGATGGAAATCGTTCCCCTCCTGGTAGTAGGCGTCCCACCACTCGGCGTTCGCCTCCCACGCGGCGCGGACCTCGTCCTTCTCCCGGCTCATCGCTCCTCCTTGCCGTTCGATCGGCTGAGATTACTGCACGCTCGAGGCGGGCCCCAACCGGACCCGCAGCTCGTAGCGGGCCCCGGCGGAATCGAGCGGTTCGATCGACCACCGGATCCCCGTCACCCGATCGAGAAACCGGAGATCGTGACTGACGAGCAGCAGCCCGCACGAGCAGCCCCCCAGCGCCTCCTCCAGCGATTCGATCGACGGGAGATCCATGTGGTTCGTCGGCTCGTCCATGACGATGAGGTACGGCCGGTCGGCCAGCCGCGTCGCGAGGAGAAGCTTCCGCACCTCGCCGGGGCTTGGAAGCTTCGAGTCGAGCACCCGGCGCGGATCCGAGCCGAGCCGGCCGACCCAGTTCATGACCTCCCCCAGTCGATCGCCGGTCGTCGAGCGGGCCGCCGCATGGATCGCGACCGACTCCTCGGCGGTGATCTCCTGCGGCACGTAGATCACCCGATCCCGTTCCAGCGCCGTCCGCTCCAGAAGGTGGCGCACCAGCGTGCTCTTGCCGCTCCCGTTGGGGCCGATCAGGCCGATCCGGTCCGCGGGCTGCATCAGGAGGTCGGGGACCGTCAGCGACCGGCCTTCGCCCAGCGGAAGCGCGGTCGCATCGACCCGGAGCAGCGCGTTCCTCGACGACGTCTCCCCCTCGATCCCGATCCCCCTCGGACGGGTCGTCACGACGTCGATCGATCGCTCCGTCCGACGCGCCTGGTGGAGCCGGCCTTTCAGTTGGCGGAGCCGCTTCCCGGCGCCGCTGTCCGCGTTTCGCGCCGCGTAGGCCTTGGCGCGCGCGTCGTGATCGCGCGGGTCGGCGCCGCGGAGCGACTTCCTCTTCTCCGCCTTCTCGAGGCGGACCCGGCGCACCACGGCTTCCTTCTCCAGGCGCTTCCGCTCCTCCCGCGCCCTGATGCGGGCCTCCCGCGCCCGCTTGGCCTCCCGATCGAGTTCCCCCTTCGCCGCGGTGTACCCGCCGGAGCGGAGGACGACGCCCGGAGGATCGACGAAAAGACAGTGCGCGCAGAGACGATCGAGGAGCTCACGGTCGTGGCTGACCAGCAGGCCGACGCCTCGGAACGCTTCGAGGGCGTCGCCTACGAGGCGACGTGCCCGACGGTCCAGGTGGTTCGTCGGCTCGTCGATCGCCAACAGCTCGGGCGCCCGCCAGAGGGCGACGGCGAGCTGAGCCCGCTTCCGCTCCCCGTGACTGAGCGTCGACCACCGTCGGAGCCAGTCGTCTTCCACGCCGAGAACGCCGCGCCATCGATACGCGCCTCCGTCGGTCGCCGCCAACAACGCGTCGAGCCCAAGCGGGGGATCGTCGGTCCGCTGCGAGCAGTAGACCGCACAGGGCGGGGCGTCGATCCGTCCCTCCCGGGGCGCCAGCTCGCCGCACGCGAGCCGCAACAGCGTCGTCTTCCCGGAGCCGTTGGCGCCGACGAACCCGGTCCACCCGTTCGAAAGGCTGAACCGCAGCTCCGAGAACAAGGAGCGAGGCCCGGCGTGATAGCCGAACGAGACGCGATGAAACGTAAGCGAGGCCAAGATCCCTCCCTTCCTGGATCGGCGTCGCGCGGTGAAAGGGAAGAAAATCCGGATCGGAGATGGAGGATGCGAGCAATCCGCGCGAACGCGTCGGTGGGTCGATTTCGACCGACTGCATCGTCGATTCGCTGTCTCGGGCGGATTACTCGATCACGCTCTCCTCCTCGAACGGTGTGGCCGTCCGCAAGGGTAGGGGAGGCGTGGGGATCGGTCAAGCGCCCCGAAGAGAGCCCTCTTCGGCGAGGGGGCCCATCCCCTACAGCACCAGCCCCAAGTTGTGATACGCGAGGCGCCGCGTGAACCCATGGTGCTCCGCGGCGTCGACGACCGCCGGCATCCAGTCCGGGATCACGAAGTCGACCCGTCGGCCGGGTCCGCGTCGGACGGCTCGCTCGAGGTGGTAGGCGACGAGGTAGTCGGCGAGCGGCGCATGCTCCGGGTCGAGACGAACGCGGATTGAATTCAGCCCGCCCGGCCGTTTGGGGACGTTGTACGCCGCCCACGCGACCGCCCGACCGTCGACGGCTCGACGAACGACCACCGTTTTCTCCTCGCGGCGCTGCAACCACCTCAACAGGGGGAGGATCGGTCGCAAGAGGGGCGGAGGCCGGTACCGGCCGAGCACGACTGGCTTGTATCGGGTCAGCTCGGGGGGCACGATGCGCTTGTCGAGATCGTACCGGACTTGCCAGCTCCTACCGTGTGGGACGGGCAGCTGTTCGTATCCGTCGGGCAACGGCGGACTCGCCGTGGAGACACCGGCCGCAGTCTCCATCTCGACCCCGCCGCCGTAGGGCTCGAAGCCGAGGCTCCTGTAGAGCGAGTACGCGGGGACGTTCCGGTCGATCACGTCGAGGCTCGCCTTCTCCGCACCTCGCCGGCGGAGCTCGTCGAGCGTCCGGGTCAGCAGCCGTCGCGCGATCCCGCGCCTTCGATACTCCGGGAGAACCCCGACCAGTCCGATCTCCCACAGAGCGGTGGTGCCGTGTCGCTGCGCCACGACGGCACCGGCGATCCGTCCGTCCTCCTCCCAGATGAACCCGCGGAATAGATCGCGAAGCGCCGGCGAGAAGAGCTGCAAGACGCGAACGATCGGCCAGAGCCGCCGCACGCTTCGGATCATCCTCACGACGTTCTCCGTCTCGTCCTGGCGAAGGCTCCACTCCGGGTTCTCGGGGTACTGAAACGCGCGGGGGACGACCTCGACGAGCGCGGTGAGGTCGTCGGGAAGTCGGATCGGTCGCATCGGCATGGCGGGCCCTCCTACGATAGTGTCCTCCGTACGTCGCCCGATTCCGCCCGATCGTTCACCGCCCGCCGAAGCGCGTCGGCGACGTCGTTCGAGAACGCGACGAACAGCACGCGCTCCAGCGTCGGATCGCTTCGTAGGATCCGTCTGGTCGTCGCGACGGCGACGGCGGCCGCCTGATCCGGGGGATATCCGTAGACACCGCAACTGATCGCCGGAAACGCGATCGAGCGGACGCCGCTCTCGACGGCCAACCGGAGAGACGAGCGGTAGCACGAGGCGAGAAGCTCGGCCTCCCCGCGATCCCCGCCGCGCCAGACCGGCCCCACCGTGTGGATGACGGACCGCGCCGGAAGGTGGTAGCCGCCCGTGATCCGTGCCTCGCCGGTCGGGCAGCGGACGCCCGGTCGGACCTCCGGAATCCGTCGGCATTCCTCGAGGAGCCCCGGGCCGGCGGCCCGATGGATCGCCCCGTCGACGCCTCCTCCCCCGAGGAGCGACTCGTTCGCCGCGTTGACGATCGCGTCGACCGCGATCGCCGTGATGTCGCCTCGGACGATCTCGATCCGGCTCACGTTCATCGCGAAGGCGGGCTAGCGCTCACCGCGAAACTCCAGGGTGCGAAGCCCCATCGTCTCGGGGTCGAGCGCCCGGACCGTGAACTGCCTGTCCCGCTCCCGCTGGAGCCACGTCCCTCCGAACAGGAAGATCCGGTCGTCGACCGCGGCGGCGGAGCGAATCACACCCGCCTCGGGGAGCCGACCGACGATTTCGACCTCGATCGGATCGCGGGTCGGCCGGAACCGGGCGATCTCGTCGAGCGGCCCCTTCCCCCGGCCGCCGAAGAGGAAGACCTCGTTGCCGAACGCGCACGCCGCCGTCCGAGAACGGGGCGACGGCAGGCGGCCGATGCGAAGGATCTCGCCGTTTTGCGAGTCGAATTCGACGATCTCATCCAGCGTCTCCCCGAGCGCGTCCTCGCCGCCGATGACGTAGATCCGTCCTTCGACGGCCGCGACCGCGGCGCTCTGGCGCGGACTCGGAAGCCGCCCGACGACGCGACTCCCGCCGGTCGTCGGATCGAATTCGACGACCTCATCGAGGCACGCCGCCCCATCCCATCCCCCGGCGGTGTACAGCTTCCCGGCGAGGGACGTCACATCGCACAACCCGCGGGGGGAGGGAAGCCGACCGACCGTGACGAGGTCTCCCGTCTCCGGGTCGAATCGGAGGACCTCGTCCCGATACGCGCCCCCTTCCGCACCGCCCAAGACGTAGACGGAATCGCTGAGCGCTGCGACGGGCAAGAAGAGGGAAGGCCACGGAAGCCGCGAGGCGAGCCGCACCGTCTGCCGGGTCAGATCGAGCTCCAGGATCTCGTCGAGCATCCCCTCGTCCGGAGCCCTGCTCGTCCCGCCGAAGACGTACGCCGTCCCGTCGATCACCGCCACGCTGAAATCCTCTCGAGCGATCCACGGTTTGCGGATGACCGTCCGGCCGAAGTAGAAGACCGCCACGATCGCGAGCGCGATCAGACCGACATAGATCAGGATCGTCCCATCGTGCGTCGCCGTTCTCAGCCTGGAGACTGGTCGGCGACCGAGCTTCCGTTTCATCGCCTCGCGCGCGTCCTCCCCACGGGCCGACTCCGCCCCCTCGTTCGCTCCTCCACTGCGCCGGATGGGAGTATACGTTCGGTCCCACGCTCGGGCTGTTCGACCGGCCCTTTCGGACCGTCGTGCCCGCGCGGCGGAAACGCGAAGCCGAATCGATCACGCGCCGGCGGTGCCCCCGAGCTCCCGCCCGAGTCGGTACGCCTCCGCGAGCACCTCCGGAAGCTCCGCGACCGGGACGTCCCTGCCGGTCTCGGGGTCGTAGGTCCGGGCGGTGATCGCGTGCGATCGGCTTCCGAATCCCTTCGCGATCCGATCGAGCCACTTGACCATCGAGCCGAAGTAGTGCCGGTATCCGATCAGAAGGACGAAGTCCTTCCGGCCAAAGCACGCTTCGGAGACGATCGCCTCGAGCCGGTCGAACAGCGTCTTCAGCTGAGAGGTCATGTATCCCCAGAACATCGGGGTCGCCATCACAACGACGTCCGCCTCGCAGAAGACCGGGTAGACGGCCTGCATGTCGTCCTCGATGATGCAGCCTTCGCCGCGAGCGCACTCCATGCACGCGCGGCAGTGTTCGATGTGCATGTCGATCGGGCGAAAGTGCGTCACATCGTGATCCCCGGACTCGCTCAGACCGTTGAGGAAGCGCTCGGCGAGCGTGTCCGTGTCCCCCCCCTTCCGGGCGCTCCCGTGCAGCACGACGACCTTCATGTGGCTCACCCGCCGGGAAGTATAGGGATCCGCCCGTCTCGACGACGTCTCAGGCTCCGCGGTGCCGCGTCGCCTTCACCGGTCGTCAGCATCGCAGTAAGCATGGGCGGCGCGGCGAGCGAAGACGGAAAGAATCGACCCTAGCAGATTACAGGGCGTCTCTTCCAAGGATGGACCCGGGGAGACCGCAGGATCTCCCCGGCTTGTCTCCTTGCCGGACGCGGGCGCCCGAACGCCTCACCCCCTTCTCTTCGTCAAGGACTCCCTTCGATCAACCGTCGACCGGCTCGATCGCCGGCTCGATCAGTTCCTCCATCCCGCCGCAGCCGCCTTGGCTGATCGGCGTGTCGCACAGGCCGCGATAGCAGGAGCCGTAGGTTGTCAGCCCGTAGTCCTTCGGGTCGATCCCGCGGGCGTCCAGCTCAGCCGCGAGGTAGTAGTCGGGGCGCGCGAACTGGAACCACTCGAGCACGCTCGCCTGGATTGCGTCCGTCTCGAAATCCAGATCGTGGATCAGATACGCAGCGAGACCCTTGCCGCTCCGGATGATGTTGCACGACTTGCCGCCCTTCTCGCAGCAACAGCGGTAGGCCGGGTTGTCGTCGCAGCACGGCGCGACCAGCGCGCTCAGCGCGTCGTAATACCGCGCGTCCTCTTCGACGAGCGGGACCCGCGTGCTCCACCATTCGATGAACTGCGGCAACGATCCGAGACTGAGCGGAATGCCGTATGCCGTCTCCGTTCCTTCGGCCGGGATCAGCTCGGCGCGCACCGACTCCAAGAACGCCTCGTCGCGCCATTGCGCGCCGGCCGCCACGGACAGGACGACGAGCGACAGACCGAGGAGCCCGGCGACGCGGACGAGGCGACAGCGGTTTCTCTTCTCGTTCAGCAATTGACCTCCTTCGATTCGCGTGGTCTCCTTCAAGGTAGAGCGCTCCGGTGTCCAACGTGTGAAGCGCGCGTGAAGAGAAAGAGGAGGCCGCCTCGAGGCCGGGTCGTGCATAATCCGCTCGTCGCTTCAGGAAGAAGGAGGTGGAGGGCCGATGGGGCTTGCCGTCCTGCTCGCGATCGCTGCCGGCGGGACATGGGCGATCGGAATGACGGTCGCCAAGCCGGCACTCCGCTACATCGACGTGCTTTCGTACATGCTCGGCCGCTGGCTCCTGACGGCACCGATCGCGCTCTTGTACGCGGCCGTCACGAGCACGCTCTCCTTCGCCGGCTGGTACGGAGTCGGCATGGCCGTCCTCGCGGGATTCGTCGACTCGACCCTCGGGGGGTTCTTCTACCTGATAGCGATGGAGCGCGCGCCGGCGTACCAGACCGCGACGTTGGCGAGCACCGCTCCACTGTGGGGGGTGACGACGGCCATCCTCCTCCTCGGCGAGCCGCCCCGGTGGGAGATCCTGGTCGCCGTCGTCCTCGTCGTCTCCGGCGCCTTCTTCCTCGTCGAACGAAGACCGAGCATCCGCGGCCACGCGGCCGGCTCGGTGTTCGCGCTCCTGGCCGGTCTCCTCTGGGGATTCGCCGAGACGGTTCCGGCCAAGCTCGCACTGGAGCACGGACTCTCCCCGGCGTCCCTTCTGTTCGTCTTCTCCTGCTCCGGTGTCGTCACCATTGCGCTGATGACTCCGCTCCTCCGCGCGCGATTCCCGCGACGCGTCAATCGGACGGGTGTCGCACTCACCGCGCTCTCCGGGCTCGGCGGCGCGTGCCTCGGCTGGATCTTCTGGCTTTCGAGCCTGAACCTTGCGCCGGCCAGCCTGATCTCGCCGATCCGCGGTTCGACCCTCGTCTTCTCGCTGATCTACTCCGTCCTCTTCCTCCGCGAGCGACTGACACGGCGGGCCCTCCTCGGCGCGCTCTTCGTCCTAGCCGGCGTCGTGCTCGTCTCGCTTCGCCCGTGAGGCCCTCCCAAGTTCTTGTCCGAAGCGGCCGTGGCGCGTTAGGGTGATTCACGGCCTTTGCAGAACGGAAAGGAGGATCGTGAGCCTCAAGCGCACCCACTGCCGTCGTTGCCTCCTCCCGGCCGGCAGCCTCCATGTTCGCCTGGACGAATCCGGGCTTTGCAACTACTGCCGACACTGGGACGAGACGAAGGCGTCCTTCCTCGACTTCGAGAGGAACCGACCCCTCTTCGTCGATCGGCTGGAGCGCTATCGGGGCCAGTTTCACTACGACGCCGCGGTCGGCTTGAGCGGCGGGAAGGACAGCGCGTACGTCCTCCACCGGCTCACCTCGGCCTATGAGGCGACCGTGCTCGCGATCACGTTCGACAACGGGTTCCTCACCGAGCACGCGTGGCGGAATGTCGGGGAAATCTGCCGGACCTCCGGCGTCGACCATCTCGTCTACAAGCCGGACTGGGAAGCCTACCGCGAGTTCTACCGCGCGACCCTCCGGCGGCTGGGCGACCCGTGCATCGCTTGCTCCCTCGGCGGCTACATCCTCTCGGTGCGCGGATGCCGTGACCTGAGGATTCCGTTCTTCGTCCACGGGCGATCCCCGATGCAGATGTTCCGCCACTGGTATCCGGGGACGCGGGATCCGGGCATCGGCCTCCTCCGTCGCAATTTGACCGAGCACTCCTTCTCCGCGTTGCGCAAAGACTACCGCGCGATCATCCGCCGGATGCGGCTTCTACTGATCTATCTGATCCGGAACGCCCGCCTCCGCCGTCGGATCTTCCGCGAGCTCTTCGGGGCGGGGTTTCGCGACGATGACATCCGCCCCGAGTTTCTCGCCTTCTTCCTGTTCGAGCCGTACGACGGAGTGAAGATCGTGCGACATCTGGAGGCGCTCGATGTCGGCTACCGGCCTTCGGAGAACCACGCGATCCTCGGCCACGACGACTGCCTGATCCACGACGTCGCCGCTTACTTGTACGAACGGCATCACGGGGTGAGCCGCGTCCTGCCCGAGGTCGCCGCGATGCTCCGGCAGGGGGCGATCACGCGTGCGGAGGCTCACGAGATCCTGGCGGCGAACAAGCCGTCCGAGGAGGACGTCGAGATCTCGACCGGCCACCTGCTGGAACGCCTGGAGATGACGCGACCGGAGTTCGATCGGATCGTCGGCCGGTTGAGCCGGCGGTCCGGCGTGATGCCGTTCGGATGAAGCGCATCCCTGTGCGCGGGGGAGGAAGCCATGTCCAAGCTGTGGATGGTCGGAATCGCGGCCGCGGTCGGGGCGCTGGCCGTCTACTTGTTGCTCTGGCCGGTCCCGATCTTGCCGGCGCGCTGGACGCCGCCGGAGGCACCTCCGTTGACCGGCGCCTACGAGCCGAACGAGGCGCTCGCCGGCGTCGAGCGGCTGCAGGTCGGGCCCGGGCCGGAGTCGGTCGCCGTCTCGGACGACGGAACCGCCACCTGCGGGCTGGAGGACGGGACGATCGTCCGTTGCGGATCCGTCGAAGAGGCACCGGAGACGATCGCTGACACCGGCGGCCGCCCGCTGGGGATGGTGTTCGACGCGTCCGGGAGCCTGATCGCCTGCGACCTGTACGGTCGGCTCCTTTCGGTCTCCGAAACCGGAGAGATCCGTGAACTCGTGACCGAGGTCGACGGCCGGCCGCTCGGTCTGATCAACGATCTCGACATCGCCGATGACGGGACCGTCTATTTCAGCGAATCGTCGACCACGACGACCGACACCCTCCTCGACCTCCTCGAGCATCGACCGAACGGCCGGCTCTTGACCTACCACCCGGACACCGGCCTCACCGAGGTTCTGCTCGACGGGCTGTACTACGCCAACGGCGTCGCTCTGAGTCCGGACGGATCCTTCGTCCTGGTCGTCGAGACGACGGAGTACCGCGTGCGGCGGCTCTGGCTCTCCGGCCCGCGGCGGGGCGAGGACGACGTCTTCATCGAAAACCTCCCCGGGTTCCCGGACGGGGTTTCGTGCGACGACGCGGGCACGTTCTGGCTCGCGCTGATGAACCCGCGGAACGGGTTCATCGATTGGTCGCTCGAGCATCCGTGGGTCCGCAAGGTCGCGGCCCGGTTGCCGCTCTCCTGGTTCGCCGGCGCCGCGCCGCGCTACGGGTTCGTCCTCGGTCTCGACGCCGACGGAAACGTCGTCCACAACCTCCAGGATCCCAGCGGAGATCACTACGCCGGGATCTCGTGCGTCGTCCGTCGCGGCGAGGACCTCTACCTCGGCAGTCTGCTCGAGGACGCCGTCGGACGCCTGACGCTTCCGGAAACGGCGGACGATCTACGCTAGCTCGGGAGGGTGGTTCTGCGCCTGGGCCTTGACAGGGTGAGTTCGCCTCCATATAGTTAGGAACCTAACCGTTAGACCCCTTACTTCTGGAGGAGGCCGATGCCCAAGGAACGGAGAGACGCGCCCGAGATGACCGTCGGCCAGCTGTTGGCGCAGGTCTGCCGTATGACGGGGTACTTCCTGAAGACCCACATGGAGAAGATCGGGCTCCACAGGGGACAGGGGTTCGCGCTGGTCCAGCTGTGGCACCACGACGGGGTCCCCCAGCGCGAGCTGTCCCGGGCGATGCACATCAGCCCGGCGTCGGTGACGAACATGCTTCAGCGGATGGAGCGGGACGGCCTCATCTCCCGCAGGCGGGACCGGGACGATCAGCGGATCGTCCGCGTCTACCTCACCCGCAAGGCGAAGGATCTCCGCGCGGAGGCTCGGACGGCGTTCCTCGAAATGGAGGAGGAACTCGGTTCGGCCTATACCGACGAGGAGCGGGAGACGCTGAAGCGGCTGCTGATGAAGCTGTACGACCGCTTTGCGCCGGGCGACGAGCACCTCCCCAACTTCCCGCTTGGCGATGACGAGGGGGCCGCATGAGGTCGATCTTGCGGCTGTACCGGTTCGTCAAGCCGTACCGGAGGCAGGCGGTCGTCGCGCTGATCCTCCTTCTCGGGATGGTCGGCGGCGACTTGCTCGTCCCGCGGCTGACGCAGCGCATCATCGATCAAGGGATCACCGCCGGCGACCTTCACGTCGTCCTCACCACGGCGCTTCTGATGCTCGCCGCGGCGCTGCTGTCCGCGCTGTTCGCCGTTGCCAACAACATCTTCTCGGTGCGCGTCGGGCAGTACTTCGCGCACGATCTCCGCGGCGCCCTGGTCCGGAAGGTGCAGACGTTCTCGTTCGCCAACCTCGACAAGCTGAAGACGGGGAACCTGATCACCCGCTCGACGAGCGACGTGAACATGGTGCAGATGATCGTCCAGATGTCGCTTCGCATCCTCACCCGCGCGCCGATCTGGATCATCGGCTCCGTCGTCCTCCTCGTCCTGACGAGCCCGCGATTGGCCCTGATGATGGTCGGTTTCGTCCCGGTGATCGTCGTCTTCGTGATCTGGTTCGCCCGGAAGACGCGGCCGATGTTCCTCTGGGTGCAGCACCGGCTCGACCGACTGAACACCGTGCTGCAGGAGAACCTCTCCGGCGTCCGCGTGGTGAAGGCGTTCGTGAGGGAAGATCGCG
Organism: uncultured Thermotogae bacterium; assembly: GCA_964530075.1. GTDB lineage: Bacteria > Bipolaricaulota > Bipolaricaulia > UBA7950 > UBA9294 > JANQEA01. The sequence continues at coordinate 5,740 of CAZGXU010000043.1, read as the reverse complement.
AGGTCGAGCGGTTCGGCGACGCCAACGTCGAGCTGACGGAGAGGAACATCGCCGTCATGAGGTTGTTGGCGTACCTGTTGCCGCTGATGACGTTCGTGCTCAACCTGGCCGTGGTGGGCGCGGTGTGGATCGGTGGCGTGACGACGCTCTCCGGCGGGATGACGGTCGGCGAGGTCGTGGCGTCGATCAACTACCTGACGTTCGCCCTGTTCCCGATCATGATGCTCGCCGGGATGCTCGGCCCGCTCTCCGCGGCCGACGCGTCGGCCAGCCGGATCCTCGAGGTCCTCGACGCCGCTCCGGATGTGGTGGAGCGGCCCGACGCGCGGCCCCTGTCCGATCCGAAAGGGAGGATCGCGTTCGAGGGCGCCTGCTTCGCCTACGGAGGCGAATGCAGCGATCCGACGCTTCAGGACGTGTCGTTCGTCGCCGAGCCGGGAGAGACGGTGGCGATCCTCGGAGCGACCGGGTCAGGGAAATCGACGCTGATCCACCTCATCCCGCGGTTCTACGACGTCACCGGCGGCCGGGTGACGTTCGACGGGACCGACGTCCGAGATCTGACGCTGCACACGCTTCGATCGAACATCGCCGTCGCGCTGCAGGAGTCCGTCCTGTTCGGAGGGACGATCCGCGACAATATCGCGTACGGGTACCCGAGCGCGACCGACGACGAGATCCTCGCGGCGTGCGAGGCGGCGCAGGCGACGGAGTTCGTGCGATTGCTCCCCGAGGGGCTCGACACCGTCATCGGCCAGCGGGGCGTGACGCTGTCCGGCGGCCAACGGCAACGCCTGGCGATCGCGCGGGCGCTGGTCGTCCAGCCGAAGGTGCTGATCCTCGACGATTCGACGAGCGCGGTCGACATCGAGACCGAGGTGCGGCTTCAGGACGCCCTCGATCGGATGATCGCCGAGTCGGCGAATACCACGACGCGGTTCATCGTCGCGCAGCGGATCTCGACCGTGCTCCTCGCCGACAGGATCCTCGTCCTCGATCAGGGGCGCATCGTCGCCGAGGGTACGCACGCCGAATTGCTGGCTCGAAGCCGGATCTACCAGGAGATCTGCCTGTCCCAGCTCGGGCTGAAGCAAGAGGGTTCGCTCGACGGCCCGACGGGGGGAGGGCTCGAATGAGCGCCATGCCGTCCCAGGCAGCTTCGGACCGTCGCCCCCAGGCTCCGTTCGCGTTGCGGCCGGGCCGGGGACCGCGGATGGGAATGGGGTTCGAGAGGGCGAAGGACGTCCGCGGGACGATCCGCCGACTGGCGACGTACCTCCGGTCGTACCGCACGGCGGTCGCGATCGTGTTCGTCCTCGCCGCGTTCGGCGCCGGAGTGGGCCTTGCCGGGCCGTACCTGATGGGACGCGCAATCAACGCGATCGTCGCCCATCAGAGCTGGCCATCGATCGTCCGCCTCGTCCTGCTCATGCTCGGTTCGTACATCGTCGCCTGGTTCGCACAGACGGGGCAGGGCGTGCTGGTCGCGACGACGGTGCAGAAGGCGATGCGCGAGCTGCGACAGGAGTTGTTCGTTCATCTCCAGACCCTGTCCCTTCAGTTCTACGCCTCGCGCTCCGCCGGCGATCTGATGAGTCGGCTGACGAACGACATGGATGCGATCAGCCGCGTGCTCAGCCAGAACGTGACGCAGCTGTTCTCCGGGTTGCTGACGTTGGCGGGGATCCTCATCGTGATGTTCATTCTCAACGTGTGGATGGCGCTCGCGTCGATGATCTTCCTTCCGCTGATGGTGGTGCTGGTCGCCGCGGTCGGGAGGAAGACGCGCGGGGCGTTCCGCTCGTACCAGAGGAACCTCGGGATCCTGAACGGCAGGCTCGAGGAGACCTACAGCGGACAGCGGGTCGTGATGGCATTCGGTCAGGAGGAGCGCGCCCTCGCGTCGTTCGACGAAGCGAACGCGGCGGTGCGGCAGGTCGGCGTCTACGCGATGTCGTACGCGCTCCTCGTGATGCCGATGATGGGGATCCTGTCCAATGCGAACGTCGCCGTGATCGCCGGGCTCGGCGGATGGCTGACGGTGAACAGCCTGGCGAGCATCGGGCTGATCGCGACGTTCATCATCTACTCGCGCCGGTTCGCCGAGCCGCTCCGCCAGCTCGGCAACCTGTACAACCAGATCCAGCAATCGCTGGCCGGCGCCGAACGGATCTTCGAGACGATCGACGTCGAGCCGGACCTGATCGACGAGGCGGACGCGGTCGATCTGCCGCGGGTTCGCGGGGATGTATCGTTCGAGAACGCCAACTTCTCCTACGTCCCAGGAGTCCGCGTGCTGAACGACGTGAACCTGTCCGCAAGATCGGGAGAACGGATCGCCCTGGTCGGTCCCACCGGCGCCGGGAAGACGACGATCGTCAACCTGCTCACACGGTTCTACGACCTCGACGAGGGGACGATCCGGATTGACGGGAGAGACATCCGGTCGATCACCAAGTCCAGCCTCCGACGTCAGCTGGGGATCGTGCTGCAGCAGACGTTCTTGTTCGCCGAGAGCGTGATGGAGAACATCCGCTACGGACGCTTGGACGCGACCGACGAGGAGGTCGTCGAGGCGGCGAAGCTGGCCAACGCCGACCGGTTCATCCGTCGCCTGCCTCAAGGATACGACACCGAGCTGTCCGAACGGGGCTCCAACCTGTCCGAGGGGCAACGTCAGCTGATCGCGATCGCGCGGGCGATCCTCGCCGACCCGCGGATCTTGATCCTCGACGAGGCGACCAGCTCGGTCGACACGCGGACCGAGGTGCAGATCCAACAGGCATTGCACGAGTTGATGAAGGGACGGACGAGCTTCGTCATCGCCCATCGGCTTTCGACGATCCGCGACGCCGACAGGATCGTCGTCATCGAAGCCGGTCGGATCGTCGAACAGGGGAATCATGAGGAGCTGATCGCTCGACGCGGCGCCTACCATCGGCTGTACATGAGCCAGTTCCGCGGCCAAGCCGCCCTGGTGTGAAGGGGAAACGACGATGAAACGGAGCACGATGATCGTCCTGCTCATCGCGGCCGCCGCTCTCATCCCGGCCGGATGCGGCGACTTCCGACAGCGGGCCGAAGAGAGCCAGGCACGGATCGCGAATGCCGAGGAGACGGCTCAGATCGCTGAGCAGGCGGCGGCGCAGAACACGGTCCGAATCCTCGAGCTGGAGGACCGCGTCGACGCGCTCGAGCGACAGTTGGAGACGCCCCAGCAAGGGGACCAACCGGACGGAGACTCGTGAGAGAGGCTCGTGACGGTGCCGCTCCCTCCACAGGTTCCTCAATACCGGAGCCTACGATAGGGAATGGATCTGAAGGAGGAAACATGAAACGAATCATGGGTCTTGTTCTCGGAATCGGGGTTCTGACGCTCAGCCTGGGCGCGCTCGCGCAGGCGGACTTGGATGCGTTTCCGATCGGGACGACGACGATGGTCTACAACGTGACGGCCGAGGACATGAGCGAGCCGCAGGTTCTCGAGCTGGACGTGATCGCCCGGGAAAGCGGCGAGTACACGGTCAAGATGTACACCGAATCGACCGGAACCGAGGACCAGTTGTCCGGGTTCGGATTCATCTTCGGCGCAACGAGCGTCGCGTACGGTGGGGAGCACGACGTCAACTACTCGTCGCTGCAGGCGCTGATCAACCAGCGTTCCCGCTTGCAGGAAGGACAGGAGTACCTGCTGCCCGGTGGGACGGAGTTCACGGACATCGTTGGGGTCACGATCGCCGGGGTGTTCGCGCTCGAGGGGATGTTCATCGATCCGGACCAAGAGGACACGCGGATGACGGTGGCGTTCGGTCTTTCGCAGCCGGTGTTCATCTCGCCGCGCGTCGTGTCCGAGGAGCTCCGCGACGGCGAGTGGGTCGAGGTCTTCCGACTCGAGCTCGTGGAATACACGTTCACCGAAGGCGAGGGCTAGCGATGGCACTGCTCGAGCTAAGGGGCGTCACCAAGGACTACGAGCTGGGGAAGACAGTCGTCCGCGCGCTGCGCGGCCTCGACCTTGAGGTCCGCAAGGGCGAGATCGTCGCGATCATGGGGCCATCTGGATCGGGGAAGTCGACACTGATGCACATCTTGGGCGCGCTCGACACCCCGACCGGTGGGGAAGCGACGATCGACGGTCAGGATCTCCAGCGGCTCAAGGAGCGTCAGCTGGTGACGCTCCGCGGCAAGCGCGTCGGGTTCGTCTTCCAGACGTTCAACCTGATCCAGACGCTCTCCGCGCAGCGAAACGTCGAGCTCCCGATGATCTTCCAGGGAACGCCGAAGCGAGCGCGTCACCGCCGCGCTCGCGATCTTCTGGAGAAGGTCGGGCTTGGGGACCGGGTCAGGCACAAGCCGAACGAGCTCTCCGGCGGCGAGCGCCAGCGCGTCGCGATCGCGCGCGCGCTGGCGAACGATCCGGAGATCATCCTCGCCGACGAACCGACCGGGAACCTCGACACCGAGACCGGCGAGCCGATCCTCGCCCTCCTCCGGGAGCTGAGTCGACGGGACGGGAAGACGGTCATCCTCGTCACCCACGACCCCGACGCCGCAGCGATCGCCGATCGGATCGTCCGGTTGAGGGACGGCTGCGTCTCTGCCGAAGGCAGAGCCGTAAGCGAAGAGGTGGGGACCTCTTCGCTGGGAGACGATCCCGAACGCCGACGCGAAGGAGGAGCGGCTGGCGCCGCTTCTCCCGGGGACGGTCCCGAGGGCGGAGCCGCGGAGAACAAGGAGGGTTCCGATGGGTAAGCTCGGGGATTTCCTGCAGCTCGCGGGGCAGAGCATCGCGCATCGTAAGCTCCGCAGCTGGCTGACCGTCATCGGCGTGTTCATCGGGATCACCGCCGTCGTCGCGCTGATCTCGATCGGACTCGGGCTCGACCAAACGATCAAGGATCAGGTCTCGAAGGTCTTCGGCGTCGACACATTCATGATCCTCTCCGAGGACGCGTTCGGGGCACAGAGCCGCGGGGGGGACATGAACGAGTTCGCGCTCGACCTCGACTACTTGAAGACGTTGGACGGCGTGAAAACCGCCGCGGCGATCCGGGAGGAGACCGCTTTCGTCCGAGGACCGGCCGACGAAAGCGGGACCTATCAGCAGGGGTTCCTCCCGGTCATGGGACTCTCACCGGAGCTGACCTCCGAGTTCACGTCGTTCATCGGTGAGCTCGAGGTGCAGCCAGGTGGGCGCCTGTTCGAGCCCGGAGAGCAGAACGTGGCCGTTCTCGGGCACGATATCGCCGAGCGGCTCGGCGTCTCGGTCGGCGGCCAAATCCTGATCGGTGGCGCCACCGACTCCGAGCTGACCGTGAGCGTCGTCGGGATCCTCTCGCAGGCGGAGGCGCAGCCCGAACGGCGGGTCGGCTTCGGGGCCAGCATCGGCCCGAGCCCGGACGAGATCTACGTTCCCTTCGAGACGATGACCGAGCTGTGGGGATCGGCGGACGACGTCTTCTTCGCCCTCGTGCGGACGAAGGAAGGAGCCGACGTCGACGAGGTCGCCGCCCGCGTCGAAGAGGCCTTGAAGGCACGCGGGTCGAAGATCACCACGGTGACGTACAGCGACATCAGCGAGGCGATCGGGACGATGACCTCGACGGTCAGTGCGTTCCTCGCCGGCATCGCCGGGATCAGTCTCCTCGTCGGCGGCGTCGGCGTGATGAACACGATGTTCACCTCGGTCCTCGAGCGGACGAAGGAGATCGGCGTGATGAAGGCCGTCGGCGCGAAGAAC
>CAZGXU010000042.1:0-19171 GCA_964530075.1 uncultured Thermotogae bacterium | reverse complement strand
GGATCGGCGTCGTTTGTCGATCCGCACACGGTCTCCGTCGGAGGGCGGACCGCCACGGCGAAGCGGATCTTCGTCTGCGTCGGGACGCGCCCGGCGATCCCTCCGATCGCCGGGCTCGAATCGGTCGAGTACCTGACGAACGAGACGATCTTCGGGCTGGAGGCGATCCCGGAGAGCCTGTTGATCATCGGCGGCGGCGCGATCGGCTGCGAGATGGCGCAAGCGTTCCGACGTCTCGGCTCGCGGGTGACGATCGTTCATCTCGATCCCCATCTCCTTCCCTATGGAGACTGGGACGCGGGCAAGCTCCTCGAAGAGGTCTTCGGCGAGGAGGGGATCCGCGTCTACAACGCGCGCGGGATCCGCCGCGTCGCCCGTGAGAACGCCGTGATCACCTTGCAGACCGACCACGGCGAGCTCTTCCGAGCGGACCATCTCCTCGTCGCCGTCGGCCGACGCTACGACTTCGACGGGCTGAACCTGGAAGCGGCTGGCGTCCGATACGGCGAGGGCGGGATCGAAGTCGACAACCGGCTCCGCACGTCCTCGCCGCACATCTACGCGCCGGGCGATTGCAACGGCACCTACCGCTTCTCGCATGCCGCGATGCATCAGGGGATGATCGCTCTGATGAACGCCGTCGCGCCGCCGCCGATCCGGTTCGACTTCCGTAGGTACGTCGTCCCGTGGACCGTCTTCACCGAGCCGCAGGTCGCCCACGTCGGGGCGCTCGAGCGGGATCTCAAGGCGAACGACGTCCCGTACGAGGTCGTCGAGGAGAGCTACGCCGACTACGGCGCGGCGATCGCCGAAGGGATCGCCGTCGGCTCCGTCCGGGCGTACGTCGGCAAGGCCGGTCGGATCTACGGCGTCCGGATCGTCGGCGAGGGTGCGGGGGAGATGATCAATGAGTGGGGATTGGCGATCCAGAACCGGCTCCGCATCCACAAGATCATGGTCCTCCAGCACAGCTTCCCGTCGATGTCGTTCCTCACCAAGCGGGTGTCGGAACGTTGGATGATGAACCGGCTGGAGAGTCCGGTCCTCCGGCGACTCGTCAGGTGGCTCTTCTAGGCATCGGGTGTCGTCGGATGCACGCAGGGCGTCATGGCCGGGAAACGACCAATCGATGGGCGTTGACACCCCATCGCGGGTCCGGTATCATTCTTCGATCCGTCGATGGGTATGTTAGCAGGAGGTGTTTCCCTTTCGTGGAGCAGGGTGAACGACGATTGCCAAAGCAGGTGAACGACGCGTTTCATGCCGTCGGACGTCGGAAGAGCGCGACGGCTCGCGTCTACCTTTCCGAGGGCGGCGGCGAGCTCATCGTCAACGGTCGGCCGGCGGACGAGTACTTCTCCCCACACTTGAATGTGACCGAGTATCTCGAAAAGAGCCTCAAGCAGCCGTTCTACGTGACCGGAACGGTCGGGAAGTACGACGTGAAGGCACGCGTTCGCGGCGGCGGGTTCACCGGGCAGCTGGAGGCCGTTCGGCTGGGAATCGCACGCGCGTTGGTTGGCGTCACCGACGAGTACAAGCTCCCGCTGAGGCAGGCCGGCCTGTTGACCCGCGACGCCCGCGAGGTCGAGCGGAAGAAGATCAATCGGCGGAAGGCGCGGAAGAGCGAGCAGTACTCCAAGCGCTAGGGATCGAAACGGAGGAAACGTGAAGCAGGGTATTCATCCCGAACTGAAACCGGCGAAGATCCACTGCGGATGCGGAGCCGAGTTCGACACGCTCTCCACGGTCGAGGAGATGCGCGTCGACATCTGCTCGAAGTGTCATCCGTTCTTCACCGGCGAAGAGCGCTTCGTCGACACCGAGGGTCGCGTCGAGCGGTTCAACCGGAAGTACGCCAAGAGGAAGAAGGCTAAGTGAAGCCGCCCGTCGGCGGTCAAGCAGTCATCGAGGGCGTGATGATGCAGAACGGCGACCGTATAGCGGTCGCCGTTCGTCGCCAATCCGACGGCGAGATCCTCGTTCGCTCGATCCGCGCACGGGCCCGGTTCAACCAACTCGGTCAGGTCCCGTTCGTCCGGGGTCTGTTCCGAATGTACGACATGATGTCCCTCGGGCTCCGCGCGCTGAACCTGTCGACGCAGCTTGCCTTCCCCGAGGATGAGCAGCTGAGCCGAGGCGGGACGTTCTTCACGTTCGCCGTCGCGATCGTCGTCGCGGTCGGGGCGTTCATCGTCCTTCCGCTGTACCTGACCAACAGCATCGCCGGCCTCCGGCTCGGGAACTCCGTCCTGTTCAATCTCGTCGAGGGGTTCATCCGGTTGGCGTTCTTCTTCGTCTACCTCTACGTCATCTCGAGGCTGAAGGACGTTCACCGCGTCTTCCAATATCACGGTGCGGAGCACAAGGTGGTCTACGCCTACGAGGCCGACGAACCCCTGACGCTCGAGAACGCCAAGCGCCACTCGACGCTCCATCCGCGGTGCGGGACTGCCTTTCTGATGACCGTCTTGGTCATCGCGATCCTTGTCTTCTCGCTCGCGGGGAACCCGGTGCTCTGGCTGAAGGTCCTCTCGCGCCTCCTCCTCCTTCCCGTCGTCGCGGGCCTGTCGTACGAGGCGCTTCGGTTCACCGGCCGCAACTTCGATCGCTGGTGGGTTCGACTCCTGGCACAGCCGGGACTCTGGCTGCAACGTCTGACCACGGCGGAGCCTGACGACGACATGGTCGAGGTCGCGCTCGCCGTGCTTCGACGCGTCCTCGGCGCCGAGGAGGTCTCGACGGAGCCGGAACTCGAGGCGGTCCCCGTCACGGAGTAGCCGTCGGCAGCGATCGCGCGACCCGGTTCAGGCCGGCGCACCATCGCCCTCCCCGATCCCGAGCGAGGGGTTCGGAGCAAGCGACAGCGGGTGCGATTCCCCGAGCCGTAGGTGTCGAAACGCGCCGACGGCGGCGATCATCGCCGCGTTGTCGGTGCAGAGGTGAAGCGGTGGGAACAACGCCTCGATCCCCCGTTGCGCCCCCGCCCTGACGAACTCGTCCCGCAGATGGGAGCTGGCGGCGACGCCCCCGACGACGATCAGCCGGGGGCGATGGTAACGCCGTGTCGCCTCGATCGACTTCTTGGTCAGGATCTCCACGACGCTGGCGAGGACCGAGGCCGCGACGTCCTCGCGGCGCTCCCGCGGGTGCTTCCTCAGGTGATACAGGACCGCCGTCTTCAATCCGGCGAAGCTGAAGTCGAAGCCGGGCGAGCCGGCCATCGGCCGCGGGAACGGGATCGCGTTCGGATCCCCTTCACCGGCCAATCGATCGATCTCCGCTCCGGCCGGGTATCCGATCCCGATCATCTTGCCGACCTTGTCCAACGCCTCGCCCGCCGCGTCGTCGACCGTTCGTCCCACCAAGCGGTACTCCGCGTACGCCGGCACGTCGACCAGCGTCGTGTGTCCGCCCGAGACGATCAACGCCATGAACGGGGGATCGACCTCCGGCGCGTGCAGTCGGTGCGCGAAGATGTGCCCCTCCAAGTGGTTCACACCGATGAACGGGACATCGAGGCCGAACGCCATCCCCTTGCCGTAGGAGAGGCCGACGAGCAGCGGGCCGATCAACCCGGGTCCGTTCGTCGCCGCGATCAGTGAGAGGTCGTCCAGCGCGGCGCCGGACGTCCCGACGGCCTCCCGGACGAGGTACGGGAGCTTGCGAACGTGGTTGCGTGACGCGATCTCCGGGACCACACCGCCGTACCTCGCGTGCAGCCCAGCCTGCGAGTAGACGAGCTCGACGACGACGTCGGTCTCGCCACGCAGGATCGCGACCGACGTCTCGTCGCACGAGGTTTCGATCCCGAGAGTGAAGAACGGGCTGACCTCGGTCATCGGATGAATTCAGGTTTGAGGACCCCGATGAACGGCAGGTTCCGATACAGCTCCGCGTAGTCCATGCCGTATCCTACGACGAACGCATCCTCCTCGAGCGTGAACCCGACGTAGTCGATGTCGACCGGCTTCTCACGGCGGGCGGTCTTGTCGACCAGCGAGCAGACCCGGACCGAGGCGGCGTTCCGCGCGGCGAAGCTGCGCTTCAGGTACTCGATCGTAAACCCCGTATCGATGATGTCCTCGATGATCAGGACGTCCCGCCCGTCGATCGGCTTTTCGAGATCCTTCACCAGCCGGACCGCGCCCGGGGCCGTTCCGTTCCCGTACGAGGAAATACTGATCAGGTCGTATTCGACGGGCATCGAGAATCGACGGGCCAGATCGGACATGAAGACGAGCGCGCCGCGGAGGATCCCGACCAGCAGGATCGGGCGCCGCTGTGGATCTCGGGCGAATCCGCGCTCGGTGTAGTCCCCGGCGATCCGCTCAGCCAGCTCGCCGACCCGCTGTCGGATCGCCTCCTCGGAATAGAGGACGCGAGAGATCCGATCCACGACCTGCTTCCGATTCATTCGTCGGCCCCCCGACGGGTGGCGAACCGCTCGTCCAGCGCGTCCAGCCGGTGGCTGATTCCGACGTACTCCAGGTCGTGGATGCCAAGCATCGCCGGTCCGGAGAAGCCCTGCTCGCGGATGTCATGGGCCTTTCGCGCCGCCTTCTGGCGCACCCAGTCCCAATAGGGATGATCGAACGCATCGACCGGCTCCGTCAGCTTTCCGTCGTGAATCGAGAATGCGAGGCAGGAGACAATCGGCGGCCCGTCGAAGAACGAGACACTGCTCTTCGCCCTGACCGGCATCAGCGGGCCGACGTGGCTCCCGCGCATGAAGCCCGACACGTAGTGGCAGATCTCGAACGGTGCGAGGACCTCGCCGGTGGCGGGGAAGTCCTTCTGGGTCCGAACGAGCATGATCGGATCGTCCTTTCCAACGTACTTCCCGGCGATGTTCCGGAGGCGCGTCGTGCAGGAGGAGACGGCGATGTCCCCGTCGTGGCGCGAGTGGATCGATTCCACCACGAACCGACCGTTGTCCCGAAGGAGCGCCGCCAGATCGTAGGTGTCCTCAGGGGTGACGAGCTCGATGACGCGGTCGCCCTCACTGCAGTCGACGTCCATCACCGTGAACCGGTAGCCCTTCCCGCCGGTCGGCGAGAGGATCAGCCCCGCGTTGTACATTGGATCGGAGAAGGCCAGGAAGAGAGGGAGGTTGTACGCGCCCGGCTCGGTCTTGTCGGCAGTGAACATCAGGAACGGCTCGTTCGGGCGCTCCTCGAACTCCATCTCCGCGACCGCCGGCCCGAGCCCGCGGGTGTTCCCGGAGAACGCGTCCTTCAGGATGTCCTGTCCGGCGCCGTAGAGGCCCTGTCGTTTCGCTACCTCCGTCCCCGCGAGGAACGCGTCCCACGTCAGTCGGTGGACGCGCGCGTCGTCGATCCCCCGATCGTGCGTCAGGAGGACTGCGACGTCGTCGCCGGTGTAGTTCAGTGCATAATCGAGGATCAGACCGTCACCCTGCCGGGCGACGGTCTCTTCGACCGCCATCAGGAGCTCCTCGCTGGGGCAGATGTGCCCGCCGATGCTCCCCACGTCCGCCTTGATCGCCGTGAGCGTGACCTTCATGTCCGCGCCCCCTCCCGCACAAAAGGATCGATGCCAATAGCAATTCGCTTCGCTACTGGCATACGTCGATTATACCCTCGGGTGGGTAGAGGACAACCGGCACAAGATCGCGAGCTTCTCCGAGAGGGGGCCGTCATCCGCGTCGCGAGAGATCCACCCGCCGGAGCCGGTTCGCGTTCGTCACGACGTTGATCGACGAGAAGGCCATCGCCGCCTCGGCGATCAGCGGATGGAGGAGGCCGAGGATCGCCAGCGGAATCGCGAAGACGTTGTAGAAGAACGCCCAGAACAGATTGCCCCGAATCTTCCCGAACGTCGCTCGCGACAGGCGAACGGCCCGGACGAGCGCGTCGAGGTCGCCGGAGACGAGCGTCACGTTGGCCGCCTCCATCGCGACGTCGGTCCCCGTTCCGATCGCGATCCCCACGTCGGCCGCCTTCAGCGCCGGCGCGTCGTTGATCCCGTCTCCGACCATGGCGACGCGCTCGCCCTCCGCTTGGAGCCCTCGAATCGCGTCGAGCTTCTCCTCCGGTCGGACGTCGGCGACGACGCGATCGATCCCGACCGAACGTGCCACCGCCTCGGCCGTCGTTCGGTGATCCCCGGTCAGCAGCATCGACTCGAAGCCCATCGATCGCAGCGCATCGATCGCCGCCCTCGCGCCGTCCTTCACCCGATCGGCGATGGCGATCAGACCGAGGATGCCGCCGGACTCGCTGGCGACGCCGATCACCGTCTTCGCCTCTCCCGCGAGCCGCTCCCAGTCCATCGCCGCGGGACCGAGGTCATGTCCCAGCTCGGCCAGCCATTCCCGCGTCCCGGCGGCGACGAGAGCCCCGCCGACGCGCCCTCGGACGCCCTTCCCCGGTATCGCGGCGAACCCCTCGACCGGCGCCAGCTTGAGGCCTCGGGCCTTGCCCTCGCCGACGATCGCTCGTCCGATGGGATGTTCCGATCCGGCCTCCAGGCTCCCAGCGATGCGGAGCAGCTCGTCCTCCTCGATTCCGCGCACGCGGACGTCGGTAACCCCGGGACGACCGACCGTGACCGTCCCCGTCTTGTCGAAGACGATCCGACGCGCCTCCTGCAGCGTCTGGATCGCTTCGCCCGAGCGGAACAGGATCCCGTTCTCTCCGCCGACCCCGCTGCCGACCATCAGTGCCGTCGGCGTCGCCAGGCCGAGCGCGCACGGACAGGCGATCACCAGGACCGCGATCGCCGCGTACAGCGCGCGGGAGAAGAGTCCCAGATCCGCGTCGACCCACGGGAGGAAGGCCCCCGCCCGCTCGACGACGGCCCCCATTGCGTCGGGAAATGCGATCCAGATGAGGAGTGTGACCAGCGCGACGCCGAGGATGACGGGGACGAAGACCCGCGTCACGCGATCGGCGAACGCCTGAATCGGCACCTTGCCCTGCTGGGCCTGCTCGATCATCCGGACGATCTGCGCGAGGAACGTCGTCTCCCCGACGTTCGTCGCTCGGACGCGAAGGAGCCCTTCCCCGTTCAGCGTCGCCCCGACGACCGGGTCGCCGATGCCCCGTCGCACCGGCTTGGATTCGCCGGTCACGAGCGATTCGTCGACGTGGCTCTCGCCGAAGAGGATCACCCCGTCGGTCGGGACCTTCTCCCCCGGCCGGACGACCATCACGTCGCCGACGGCGACGGCGTCGACCGGAAGATCGACCTCCCCGCCATCGCGGAGGACGCGGGCCGACTTCGCTCCGAGCTCCATCAGCCGGCGGATCGCCTGGGACGCGCGTCCCTTCGCCGTCGTCTCGATCCATCGGCCGGTCAGATGGATCGCGAGGATCATCGCCGCGACGCCCGCGTAGTCGAGCGACCTGGCCGACAGGCCGAGCTCCCCCAGCACGGCAAGGATGCCGGTGAGGAACGAAACGACGACCCCGAGCGCGATCAATGTGTCCATCGTCGGCACGCGGTGAACCAGGGTGCGGAAGCCGACTCGGATCGTCGGTCCACCGGCCACGGCGATGGGAATCGCCGCCAGGACCACCATGCCGACGTGAAAGAGGAGCGGGTTCGGCCATAGGATCCCGAGAAACATCTCCGGGATCATCCATGCTATGATCGGGACGGCGAACGCCCACGCGACCTTCATCCGTCGTCCGGCTTCGTGGACGCGCCGCGCGTCCTGCGTCAGGCGATCCTCCTCCGCCGCTGCAGAAGCACCGGCCGGCCTTCCGAGCCGATAGCCGGCCCTCCGGACGGCGTCGTCGAGGGCGCTTTCGTCAACGCGCCCATCGATCACGAGGCTCGCCCGTTCGGTCGCGAGGTTCACCGCGACCGAACGGACCCCTTCGACCCGCGCGAGCGCCCGCTCGACGGCCTGGGCGCACGAAGCGCAGTGCATCCCTTCGATCTGCAGTTCCTGTTGCATGTCAGTCCTCACGATCTTACCGTACTCCCCTCAGCATAGGATCGCTTTCGGCGCCGTCAAGGCGTGAGGTTTCGTTGGGGTTCGTGTGGCGATTGCAAAACATGAAGCGCGAGGCCCCTGTTGAACCCCGCATCCCTGAGAAAGGACCTTCTCACCTTCGCGAACGGAGCGCCCACCGGAAGGAAGCGCCGTCACTCGCTCGGCTTAACAGATTCCGCCGCACCACCAGCCGCCGAACGCGAACACCCAAAACGCCCAGAAGAACGACAGGAGCAACCACGCAGTCACGCACATGATGTACACCTCCTTGACGAGCTTACACTCGGCGCGGCGATAGGTTTCGTCCCGAGATCCCGGCGCTCCCGTGGGTGGAGTGGCAGTCGCCGTCGTCCTCGGAGCACCCGCAGCCGGGTTCGTGTTCGACCTCGATCGTCGCGTGAAGAATCCCGAAGGGCCGGAGCGTCTCCCGGATTCGACGCCTGAGATCGTCCGTCTCTCCGAGGCTCGTCCCCTCCTCGGCGACGACGTGGGTCGTCAAGACGTGGCGCTCGCCGTTCTGCGTCCAGATGTGGGTGTGATGCACATCACAGACGCCCGGCGCCGCCCGGATGACGTTTTCGACCTGGGCGACCGACACGTCCTGCGGCGTCCCCTGCAGGAGGATGACAAGCGTCTCCCTCAGCCGGCGTCCGACGTTCCAGAGGACGTACAACGTGATCAGGATCGACAGTGCCGGATCGAGGGCCCGGATCTCGGTGAACGAAATGACGACACCCGCGACGAGCACGGAGAGCCAGCCGAGGACGTCCTCGACGAAGTGCCACGTCACCACGCGCTCGCTCAGGCTCCGGCCGCTGTGCGTCCGCAGCGCAGCGAGCCCGTTGGCCGCGACCCCGGCGACCGCGAGGTAGATCATCCCCCTCGCGTTCGACACCTCGGGCGATAGCAGTCTCCCAATCGCCTGGGACAGGACCACGAATCCTCCGGCGAAGAGGACGAACGACATGATCAGCGCGCCGAGGAGGGAGAACCTCCGGTAGCCGAAGGTGAACGTCTCGTCCCCCTTCCGTTCCGATACCCGCGCGAAGTGCCAGGTCAGGCCCAACGCGACGCTGTCCCCGAAGTCGTGGAACGCGTCGGAGAGGACGGCCACGCTGTTCGTCCAGATCCCTCCGCCGACTTCGAGGAGCGCGAAGACCAGGTTCAACCAGAAGGCGAAACCGATTCGGCTCCCGGCCGAGTGCTCGTGATGGTGAGGGTCGTGCGCCATGGTCCGTTCACCGGGTGAATGGTGGATCGAGTCTTCCCGCGAGTCAAGGAGCGGATCTGTCGAGGGCCGGCCCCGGTGGATGATCCGCCAGGGGGCCGGCACGTACAGCTCGATCGTGCCCTCGGGGCACATCTCCGGGCCTTAGTAGCAGCGGATGCAGCGGTCGTCGTGATGCGCAGGCGGCCGCGACCGGTCCCCGTCCTCGAACCGGACCGCCTCCGGCGAGACCGGACAGACCCCGAAGCACGTCCCGCACTTCTTGCACCTCCGGCCGGACGATCGGCGGGACGAGCGCCGGTTCGAGCCCTCGATCGACGGCCGGCTACGTCTCGCGCCTCGTACGTCGGACAGCGCACCGATGCCACGATCGAGCGCGTCCCCCCTCTTGTCCATGTCCCTCCGTCCGTGAGCTCCGATCATACCCAAGCCGGATCGGGGCAACCTGTCAGATGACTTGGCAAATCCCGGCCCGTCGTCTATCATGAGAACGCGACGAGGCTGATGCAGCCCGTCTTTTTGCCTTTCAGTGGCCGTCCCGGCCGGTCGCTGCGAGGAGCGATCGGAAAGGAGCCGTTGTGCTCGGAGCGTTCGAATACGTCCGTGCCCGTTCGGTCAAGGAGGCCTGCCGCCTCCTCACCGAGAGCGACGGCACCTCGATCCTCGCAGGCGGAACGGACCTGTTGGTCGAGATCCGAAACGGGCTTCGATCCCCTGGACTGCTGGTCGACATCAAGGCGATCGACGAGCTCAGCCGGCTCGACGTCGACGGGCCCGAACTGATCGTCGGGGCTTCGATCCCGCTGAACAGGCTCGCGGAGCACTCGGCGATCCGCGCGTCGCTCCCCGCCCTCGCCGATGCGGCCCTCTCCGTCGGCACGTATCAGATCCGGAACCGGGCGACGCTCGCCGGCAACCTGTGCAACGCGTCCCCGGCCGCTGACTCGGCTCCGGCTCTCCTTGTGCACGGTGCGGAGCTCTCCGTCACGGGGCCGGACCGACGACGGACGATCCCGATCTCCGAGCTGTTCGTCGGGGTCAAGCGGACATCCCTCGGGCCGGACGAGGTCGTGACCGACGTCCGGATCCCCGCGCCGGAAGGCGGTATTCGAACCGCTTTCCTGAAGCAGCAACGGGTCCGGGGACACGATCTGGCCGTCGTCAACGTCGCCGGATCGTACGCGCCGGGGACCAAAACGCTGAAGGTCGCGATCGGGAGCTGCGCGCCGACGCCGATGCTTCTTGAACCGATCGACGCGAGCAGCGGTTCGCTCGAGTCCATCGCCGATCGCGTCGTGGAGCTCGCTGGGGCGGCCGTGTCGCCGATCGACGACGTCCGCGCGTCGGCCGCCTATCGCCGCGCCGTCCTGCCCGTCCTCCTCCGGCGGCTCCTCGCCCGGCTCCTCAAAGGGGGAGGCGGATCATGACGCACGAGATCGCACTGACCGTGAACGGGCGCCGAGAGCGGGCGAGCGTTCCGGCCTCGATGACCCTCCTTGAGCTTCTCCGCGAGACGCTCCACCTGACGGGGACGAAGGAGGGTTGTGGGATCGGCGAGTGCGGCGCGTGCACGGTCCTCCTCGACGGAAGGCCGGTCACCGCCTGTCTCGTCCTCGCCGTCGAGGCGGACGGGTGTGAAGTCCGCACGATCGAGGGCGAGGCGCGCGACGGCGAGCTCTCCGCGCTCCAGAAGGCGTTCATCGACGCCGGGGCCGTCCAGTGCGGCTTCTGCACCCCGGGGATGATCATGTCGGCCCGGGCGCTCCTCGAACGGGCGCCGAACCCGTCGGACGACGAGATCGTCGAAGCGATTGCAGGGAACCTCTGCCGCTGCACCGGCTACGAGGCGATCCTCGCCTCTGTTCGGCTGGCAGCCGAACGGAGGGGCCGAGAAACCGACGCGAGCGGTCGGTTTCTCGTGGACGAAGTTCGGACGGCTGCCCGCCTCGACGGGGGTGAAGGCCATGGCGCGTGAGCTCCGCTACGTCGGCAAACCGGTCGCCCGTGACGACGCGGTCGACAAGGTGACTGGAGTGGCGCGGTACACTCACGACCTCGCCGTCCCCGGTATGCTCCACACCGCCCTGGTGACCTCTCCGCATGCCTCGGCGAAGATCGTCCGGATCGACACGTCGGCCGCCGCGGCCCTCCCCGGCGTACGCGCGATCCTCACCGGCGACGGGCTCCCCTACCGGCTCGGACTGTACATGCGGGACAAGTACATCCTCGCCCGCGGCGTCGTCCGCTATCAGGGCGAACCGGTCGTCGCCGTGGCGGCGGAGGCGCTCGACACCGCCCGCGAGGCCTGCCGCCTCGTGGCCGTCGAATACGAGCCCATCGATCCCGTCCTCGACCCGCGCGACGCGCTGGAGGAGAACGCGCCGCTCGTCCATCCGGACCTGCACACCTACGAGCACATGAAGGGCGTCTTCTTTCCCCGGCCGCACTCCAACGTGGCCCATCACCAGAAGGTGCGGAAGGGCGACTTCGACGCGGCGTTCGCCTCGGCCGACGTCACGTTGACCGCCGAGTTCTACAACCCGCCGGTCCAGCACGTCCCGATGGAGACCCATGCGGCGATCGTCCAGGGCCTGCCGGGCGACCGCGCTGACATCTGGACGTCGAGCCAATCGCCGTACACCGTCCGCCACCTGATGAGCGTCTGCTTCCACCTGCCGCACGCGAACCTCCGCGTCCACGTCCCGTACGTCGGCGGGGGCTTCGGCGGGAAGGCCGGTCTCCACCTCGAGCCGCTCGCCTACGTCCTCTCGAAGGCGGCCGGAGGGCGACCGGTCAAGGTCGTCGCCACGCGCGAGGAGGAGTTCAACACCCTCCCGTCGCGGCAGGGCCTCCACTCCACGATCGAGATCGGCGTCGAACGCAACGGGAGGATCGTCGCCCTCAAGGCGACCTACATCTGGGACGCCGGCGCGTACGCCGACTACGGGGTCAACGTCGGCCGCGCGGCGGCCTACTCCGGCGGCGGACCGTACGCGATTTCGAACTGTTGGATCGACTCCTACGTCGTCTATACGAACAAGATCTTCGGCACCGCTTATCGCGGGTTCGGGCACCTCGAGGTCCTGTGGGGGATCGAGCGGGCCGTCGACATGATGGCCCGGAAGCTCGGGATCGACCCGGTCGAGTTTCGTCGGATGAACCTGCTCCGGGAGGGAGAGACGACGATCACCGGCGAGCCGTTCACCGCCGGGCACGGGAGCCCCGTTGAGTGCCTCGATGCCGCCGCGCGGGCGATCGACTGGGGGATGCCCCCCGCGCCTCCTTCGGAGGCGGGTAGGGTCCGCGGCAAGGGAATCGCGATGCTCCACAAGGCCCCTGCGATGCCGACCGACACGTCGTGCGCCGTCGTGATCAAGCTCGACGAGGACGGAGCGGCCGACGTCCTCGTCTCCGGCGTCGACTACGGGCAAGGGACCTACACCGTCCTCAAGCAGATCGCCGCCGAGGAGTTGAAGCTCCCGATCGGCCGGGTCCACGTCACGTGGGAGTGCGACACGGCCTTCTCGCCGTACGACTGGCAGACGGTGGCGAGCCGGTTCGCATACATGGGCGGGAACGCGGTCATCGAGGCAGCGGCCGACTGCCTTCGCCAGATTCGCGACGTCGCGGCCCAAGCGCTCGACGTCGCGCCGCACGAGATCGCCTGCGAGGACGGCGTCGCGTTCGTCGAAAGCCAGCCGGATCGGCGGATTCCCTACTCGCGGCTCGCCCTCGGCTATTCGTTCCCGAACGGGAACTCGATCGGCGGACCGGTGATCGGCCACGGCCGCTACATCGCCACCGGGTTGACGCACCTCGATCCGGAGACCGGGCAGGGGCGCCCGGCGCAGTACTGGACGTACGGCGCGCACGGCGTGGAGGTCGAGGTCGACACGGAGACCGGCGAGATCGAGATCCTGAAGATCGCCACCGCCCTCGACGCCGGGAAGGTCCTCAACCCGAAGCTCTGCATCGGCCAAGTCGTCGGCGGGGTCGTGCAGGGACTCGGATCGACCCTTTGGGAGGGCTTCCAGTTCGACGAGGACGGCCGCTTCCTCAACCCGACGTTGGTCGACTACAAGATCCCGACCGCGAAGGACATCCCGCGAAGGACCGAGCAGATTCTGCTCGAGAACCCGCAGCCGGGCGGGCCGTACGGGGCGCGCGGCATCGCCGAGCATCCGATGATCTCCGTCCCCGGTGCCGTAGGGAACGCCCTCTTCGACGCGCTTGGGATCGAGTTCACCACGCTACCGCTGAGCTACGAGCGGATCCTGCTTCGCATCCTGGAGAAGGGTGAGGGCGCATGAAGCGGATCCTGATCGAGCGGAATCGCTACTTCGATTCGGTTTTCCTGATGCGGATCAGCCACGAGCTCGAGCGACTCCCCGAGGTAAATCAGGCGATCGTCGCGATGGGGACGCGCGCGAATCTCGACAGCCTGAAGGCCGTCGGATTCGCGATGGATGAATCGGCTCCACCGATCCTTCCAAATGACGTCATCATCGCCATGGACGGGGAATCGGAAGAAGCGATCGACGGGGCGCACGACCGCCTTCGGCTCCTCCTGGCCGGGGCGAGGCTCGACATGGGCGGCCCAACCGCTGCGCCGCGACCGGCGACGATCTTCGAGGCGTTCGAGCTCGATCCGGGCCTCGACCTCGCGCTGATCTCCGTCCCCTGGACGTACGCCGCTCGCGAGGCGCGTGGAGCGCTCCGCCGAGGTCTTCACGTGATGCTCTTCTCGGACAACGTCCCCCTCGAGGACGAGACCGCTCTGAAGGACGAGGCGATCGAGCGCGGCCTGCTGATGATGGGACCCGACTGCGGGACCGCCATCCTCAACGGGGCGCCGCTCGGTTTCACCAACGTCGTCCGGCGCGGCCCGATCGGGATCGTGGGGGCCTCCGGCACCGGCATTCAGGAGATCTCCTCGCTCGTCCATCGGCTCGGCGGCGGAATCTCCCAGGCGATCGGGACCGGAGGTCGCGACCTGTCCGCCGCCGTCGACGGCCGGATGGTGCGTTTCGGGATCGAGGCGCTCGCGGGCGATCCCGAGACGAAGGTCGTCGTCGTCGTCTCGAAGGCGCCCGCGCCGGCCGTTGCCGAGCGCGCGATCGAGACGCTCCGCTCGACCGGGAAGCCGGGTGTCGTTCATTTCGTAGGGGGAGGGGCCGGGGAGGCCGACGGCCGCATCGAATTCGCGGAGACGCTTGCGGAGGCGGCCGAACTCGCCTGCACTGCAGCCGGGCTGAGCGTCTCGGCCCTCGTCGAAACTCCTCCCGTGCATGGCCCGATCGCGGGCCGTGTGCGCGGTCTCTTCTGCGGCGGGACGCTCGCTCAGGAGGCATGGTGCGTCCTTCGACGCGCCGGGCTCGAGGTCCGCTCGAACGTGGCGGCGGACCCGGCGCTGAAGATCGAACCCGGCGCAGCGGAGATGGGCCACACCATCTGGGACCTCGGCGACGACGCGTTCACCGTCGGGGTACCCCACCCGATGATTGCGCCGTCCCTCCGGGATGGCGAAGTCCTTTGCTCTGCAAAGAACCCTTCCGTCGGGGTCGTCCTCGTCGACTGCGTCCTTGGCTACGGGGCCCACCCGGATCCGGCCGGGAGCCTCGCCGACGCGGCGAAGCGCGCGATGGAAGTCGCCCGGCAGGACGGGCGCGATCTGCTGATCGTGGCTTCGGTCACCGGAACCGACGAGGACCCGCAGAACCGGAGCCGGCAGGTCGCGACGCTGACCGAGGCCGGCGTCCTCGTCGCGCCGAGCAACGCCGCGGCCGCCCGGTGGGTCGTCGAGGCGATGAAGGGAGGCGGCGGATGAGCGGCGGCCGGACGCCGATCGAGGACCTGTTCTCGCGGGAGCTTCGCGTCGTCAACCTCGGCCTCTCGTCGTTCGCCGAGGCGCTGCGCGAGAACGGAACGCCCGTCCTGGACCTCGACTGGAGCCCGCCCGCCGGAGGCGATGTCGAGTTGGCCGACCTCGTCGATCGGCTGACCGACGACGGCCGGTGGATCGAGGAGATCGAGCGGGCGAACGCCGAGGCGGTCGAGCGACTCCTCGCCGCCGAGCCGCGGGTCGTCGGGATCGGGATCGCGCGCGACGTGATCCCCGACATGACCGACCGGACGATCCTCCACGCCGGACCGCCGGTCGCGTGGGGGCGGATGTGCGGCCCGATGCGCGGCGCCGTCATCGGCGCCCTGCTCTACGAACGGCTCGCATCGACACCGGAGGAGGCCGAGCGGCTCGCCGCCTCGGGCGAGATCGCGTTCGATCCTTGCCACCACCACGACGCCGTCGGGCCGATGGCCGGGGTGGTCACGCCGTCGATGCCGGTTTGGATCGTCGAGAACGCTGCGTTCGGGAACCGCGCGTATTGCACGCTGAATGAGGGGCTCGGGAAGGTCCTTCGGTACGGGGCGTACGCCGACGAGGTGATCGATCGACTGAACTGGATGGCCGACGGACTGGCACCGATCCTGACCGCCACGATCGAGTCGCACGGGCCGATCGACCTCCGCTCGCTGATCGCCCAGGCGCTCCAGATGGGCGACGAGGGGCACAACCGGAACCGCGCCGGGACGTCGCTGTTGATCCGCGAGCTGGCGCCGTTCCTCGTCCGTCTCGACGCCGACCGGGACGCAGTCGCGCGCGTCCTCGAGTTCCTGAACGGGAACGACCACTTCTTCCTCAACCTGACGATGCCGGCCGGGAAGTGCGCCCTCGACGCCGCGGCCGGCATCGCGGGCAGCTCGCTTGTGACGGCGATGGCGCGGAACGGGACCGAGTTCGGGATCCGCGTCTCGGGGACCGGCGATCGCTGGTTCACCGGCCCGGCCCCGATCGTCGACGGGCTCTACCTGCCGGGCTTCAGCCCGAAGGACGCCGCGCCGGACATCGGCGACTCGGCGATCACCGAGGCGGCCGGATACGGGGGGTTCGCGATGGCCGCCGCGCCGGCGATCGTCCAGTTCGTCGGCGGCTCGCCGGAAGGGGCACTCGAGACGACCCGGCAGATGCGCCGGATCGCGCTCGCCGAGAGCCGCGTTTACCAAGTCCCGGCGCTCGGCTTCCGCGGCACGCCGACTGGGATCGACGCGCTGCGCGTCGTACAGACCGGGATCGTCCCGGCGATCAACACCGGGATCGCGCACAAGGAGCCGGGAATCGGAATGGTCGGCGCCGGGTTGGTCACGCCGCCGTTCTCCGTCTTCGCGGACGCCGCCAGAGCCCTGGCCGAGACGCTGGGAACCCGAGGGACGCGATGAACGGGACGAGCCCCACGAACAACGTCCGGCGACCACGGACTACGAACTGCGAACCATGGACTACGGACCCACGAAGGAGGTAGCTTCATGAAGTTCATCGACCTGACGATTCCGTTGTCGATCGCCACGCCGCCGTGGCCGACCTACGAGCCGCTGCAGGTGAAGTACTTCAAGCGCCTGGCGCCGAACGGCGCGAACGGCCAGCTGCTGACCCACTCCAACCACGTCGGGACGCACCTCGACGGGGAGATCCACTTCTACACGCCGGGCAAGGACATCGCACAGCTCGACTTCGACTTCCTCGTCCATGACGGGGTCGTCGTCGATCTGTCCGAGGCCGTCGGCGACTACGACATCTACACCCCGGAGATGATCGAGGAGCGCGTCGAGGTGAAGGAAGGCGACATCCTGATCATCCACACCGGCTACCACCACTACGGGTGGGATCAGCCGACCGCCGACGAGGTCCGGTACATGGTCAAGCACCCAGGGCCGGATCGCGACTTCGCCGTCTGGTGCCGCGAGAAGAAGATCCGCTGGATCGGCGTCGACTGCGGGAGCGCCGACCACCCGATGAACACGATCATCCGCGACTGGATGCCACGCCAGGCGGAGGAGGCCGAGGCCCATTTCCAGGCGAAGTACGGGACGTCGCTCGCCGAGCGGTTCGATCCATCGAAGTACCAGCTGATGCACATCGAGCTGTTCAACCACGGGATCATCCACGCCGAGTGCCTCGGCGGCGACATCGACCTGCTGCTCGATCAGCGGGTGGTGATCGGCTGCTTCCCATGGCGGTTCGTCGACGGCGAGAGTTCGATCTGCCGGATCGTCGCGATCGTCGACGACGAGCGGTACGACGAGCTGATGCAGGTCAAGTCCGAGTGCATCCTGACCAAGTTCGGTGACATCGCCGGCGCAAAGAACCCGCATCTTCATGAAGTGGGGCGTACCTAGGGGGCGTCCCACTTCGGCAAAGGCATGACTTCCGCCACAGCGACGCGTATCGGTGGGTATGCCCATCGGTATCTGACGGCGAAGCCGCGCACCGGGAGCGTGGCTTCCACGTTTCGGCACGGCTTCAACGTCCTGTTCGACGAAGAGACCCAACCTGGGTTCGTGTCGATTCAGTCCCAGGACGTACCTCTCCATCCCTGGGCACTCGAGGTCCCCAACATCGCCGACGAGATCCAACTGGGTTCCGCCGTCTCTGCTGAATCGTCACGAATCAGCCTGCGACCTACCACCATCCACTGGCAACGGGCCACACGCTACGCGCTGCAGATCATCCCGTACACCAACGAGAAAGCAAAGCGAGCGCTCTCGCGACTGTCGTCGTTGGATCGATTCCTCGAACAGGATCGTGTGAAACGGGATCCGAACCCCTTTCGGCCTCAGATCGATGCGATCCTCAAGCGATGGAAGGAAGCCGGCGATTCGAAAGCGCCTCTCGACCTCGTCGGCCTGGGCACAGGCTCCACACCCGCCGGCGACGATGCGCTCGTCGGCCTTGCCGCCGGGTTCACGGCGCTCGACAAGGGAGAAAATCTGCGGCTGCCTCGCGCTGCCAGCGTCAGGTCGAATACGAGCCTGGCGTCAGCCCAGATGATCGCTGCCGCACTCGATGGCGCGTTTCCCGAGCCTCTGTGCGATCTTGTGGCAGCGCTCGGTCGTGAGGACGTGGACGAAGCGGAGATCCGGGGACTCGCGGAACGGCTCGTCGCACTCGGCGCAAACTCAGGGTGGATGATGCTGCACGGGCTGTCCGTCGCGCTGGGCTAGTCTTCGATGCGGGGCTTCCTGCGGGGGAGCGTCCTCAGGTTTTGCTCCAGCCGGTACGTCGCGATGATCCCGGTCGGCGAGAGCCGGCCCGCCCATCGAAATCGTGTCGATCCGTCTTCAGTCTAATATCGCCAGTCGCTGTTCTTGCCTCCGCGGGAGTTGCCGCCTCGGCCACCACCCCGTCTGCCTCCGCGACCGCCACCGCCACCGCCGCTTCGCGGTGGGCGGCGCTTGCGGATGCAGTCCTCGCAATACACAGGACGGTCAGACGACGGCTCAAACGGAAGCTCATCGATCTCTTTTCCGCAGTCGGCGCACTTTAAGCCAAGGTGCCGCACGTCGACCATCTTGCGCTCTCCATATGCCATCCGATCTCCTTTTGCGGCCCGATCCGTTAGGCAGCGGCTGCCGTAGACAGAGTCCGCTTAGCCCACGGTACCCCAATCGCGATCAAAAGGGAAGGCGCTCACATCTGATGCTCGCCGCACAGAACGCCGGTCTAGGGAATCTCCGGCCGCGCCTCGCGTAGAATCCGGCGCCACAAACCGCATTCCGGCAGGGGCTTCGGCGACCTGAACCCTGGCTCCATCGCTAGCAGCCCGTGTGGGAAGTGATCGCCTGCTGGGCCAGAGTCGCTGTGGATCCCGAAGACAGGTTCCGTAAGGGGAATCCTGCCGGAGAGGGATTGCACCGAGGAAAGCCGCCTGCTCCCGGGAGGAAGCCGTCTCGTCCCCTTGCCCGTCAGCCTGCGGCTGGGACCGGTGCCCTGGCGCGATACAGCTTCAGGAGGTTGTGCGCGGCGCAATCCAGTTGCCACAAGGCCGATGTCTTGTACAACCCTCGTAGGAGAAACTGCCGTAGCCCTCTCCAGACGTTGCGCCTCCGTCTTGAGGTGATCCGGTAGCTCGTCCCCTCGTTTC
>CAZGXU010000041.1:0-19260 GCA_964530075.1 uncultured Thermotogae bacterium | reverse complement strand
CTAGATCGAAGTACGAGAATCCTTCGAATGGTTGACCAAGCAGATCTGATGGAACAGGGAAGTCCGGTTCGTTGGCGACTGCGTACGCAGAAGAGGATTCCAGATCACCGGGCACAAACGGCCAGGTTCGCATGGCCAGCGGAATGCCTTCACACATAAATACGACCGAGGGCCAAACCGGGATCAGGAAGAAATCCGCAAGACTCCCGTCGGCATCAATAAGCACGTCATACCCGTCGTTCCATTCCCTTCGGCATCAAAGCCTTCAGGCGCCACTAGGAGGTGATGAAATCCCGCATCACGAAGCCCAGCAGCAGTCACAGTGTCGACTAGCTCACACGGTCTGACGGCCACGCTGTGAGCAAGAAAGACAAGCACCCACCGCCCTGTAAGAAGGTTTGTAGTAATGAACTCATCGCCATCTGCCATTGAGATGGCTGGGGGCAACCCGGAGCACGAAGCATACAGAACGGAGACAAGAAGCAGAGCGACGAAGATTCTACATTGCATGTGGAAATATTACCCGTAGCAGTAAGAGCTATCAAGAGCCAACATAGTTGTAGCTAGAGAAAGAGCATGCAGTACACGTACCGCTTGATCACAAGGAGTGCTGAACATCTGCTTGCCCTGTGTCGCGCGACTCACGGGGTTGCCTGAGCCACTGAGCCTTGCCGCGCACTCAGTAACACTCCCAGTGAAGTGGCGTTTGTGGAAGCGGGCTGCGAATTCAGTCGAGGAGGTCTCAGGTGGTGATGGTCGATGATGCTAGAATGGACGCGATAGTGTAACATACGCTTGCGCACAGCATAGGAGGAGGAGAGCCGTAGATATCTCCACGTTGTTTTAGGGAGGAGATGTGGTTGAGCGCGCTAGCAAGGAAGCGGAAGAAGCGATCAGCGTTGATCGTTCGAGCGGTTAGATTTCTCGGCTGGTCTCCTGGCCGTGTCGCCCAGAGCGCTCTCGAGTGGGCTGAGACACTCATTGTGGCGGGAGCCCTCGCTGCTCTCATCATGACCTTCGTGGTCGTTCGCATGCACGTGCCAACGGGCTCAATGATACCAACCATCAACCCAAACGACTCATTCTTCGTCGATCGGCTCACCTATCACTTCCGCTCCCCGAAGCCTGGGGATATCGTCGTGTTCCGGCACGATGAGATTCTCATCCGCGGGATTGTGGAAAGCTCAGTGGCGGGGGCGGCCGGAATGTCGGTGCCAGGCAAGCTCTTGTACGTCAATGGTGTATACGCCCGGACATCTGACCAGGTGAACGAATACCTTGCAGATCTGCCCCCCGGGACGCGAATCTCCGTTACACTCGATAACGGCACGACATATCAACTTGGAGAGACAGGCCATTCCCGGATGGCGCTACACGATCTGGGAATCGTTGTGCGCGATGCCCATCCTCGATACGTGAAGCGTCTGGTCGCTGTGGGCGGGCAGACAGTATTAATCAGCGGCGGAGCCGTCTACGTTGACGGGGAAAGACTCACAGGGCAAGCGTTCGACAGAGAGTACAGCGCTGAGATTTCTGCCCCCACCTCGTATGGGATCGAGCCAACCGAGGTGCCAGAGGGGAAGTACTACGTGCTTGGCGACAACACTCGTAACTCCTTTGACTCTAGGTACTGGGGCTTCGTCGACCGCTCTGCGTTGGTCGGCGTACCGTTCCTTCGCGTCTGGCCTCTATCCAGGTTCGGTCCGCTGTAGCTGAGTATTGCGGGCAGTCATGCGAGGCCGATGCAGTAATCTGAATCGACTGCTGCGTGACCGCGAATCTCCCAGGAGCACGTCCGGCAGCGTTGGAACTCTCCGCGCGATTCCGAGCGCGGCTCGATGCTCACATAGTCCTGGTGCCGGAATCATCCCCTACAGGACCCAGGTCTGCTGGCCGGTCTTGGGTGTCCTGGCAGTCCTTCCGTGTGAGAGGTGCAGCCAGCCCCTCGTCAGCATCCGAGAGCACTAGCTGCAGGTCGACAGAGTCGTGGAACATGCGTGCGCCCCGGACGCACCGCCAATGATCGCGCATAGAAGAGCGATCCTCGATACTGGCCGAGGTCCCTTTGGCAGGTCCGTGATACTCCGAACATCCCGCGCCGCTACGCGATGAAAAGCTGCAGACGGTTCAGGCCGACGCCACAACACCTCATCCTCGGCAGTAGGTGCCGGCAGCCAGGAATGTGATGCACAACGAGCTATTCTGCTAAGGGCATGTCAATGAGGTGGAGAAGAGACTTGACATTAGTAACACAGGTAAGGGAATATACGTACAGCCATAGACAAAGGTTCAGTGAGACGCAGTGTGAAAAGATGGGAGTATCGCCGAAAAGGAAGCTGCCTCCAGACGGCCAGACGCGCTTCTCACGCTGCGAGGAAACAGGTGGAAAGCGGGCCATTTCACAAACAGGCTTCCGGAAAGGAGTCAAGACGATGAGTATGAGACTACTGGTGCTACTGCTGTCAGTGCTGTGCGCCTTTGCGCTTGCGGGAGCTGCAGAAGTGGTCTGCACGGATTACGTGTATTGGGGGGAAACGGGGCCAGCAGACTGCTGGTTCTCAATCGAGTGTCCGCTGCAGTGGTTCCAGCAGGGACTGTACTACGATTGGTGGTGCCGGTTGTGCCAAGACACCGAGACTGGTTACGAGTGGGAGGAGTGCTCGCCGCCTGGCGGAGTACCGTTCTACAGATGCGGTTGTTCGTAGACCAGGAGTGCAGAGCTCGTCACTGAGAAGAGACACCGGGTGGGTCTTGGAGTCACCCGGCCGGGCAGCGCAAGCGCTACCCAAGGCGGACGTCGGACGACCTCATCTTCCGACGTCCATCCTTGCCGGTGACATGGGTTCCGTGCTTCGTGAAGCGGTCGCCTTCAGAGTCGGACCTTCCCTAACCGTTTTCTGGGCGACTCCTCGATGCGCTTAACAACCTTGCAGATCGTCGAGCAGTACAGAGCGACGTGGGATTCGGTCTTGGCCGCGTGTGCTGATGGAGCTGCGGGGCCTCGTAGGCGATTCGGGTCCGGAACGTTGCGCGCTCGAGGAGGAAGACGGCGAGCGGGGCCTTCGACAGGCGGGAGACGGCACGGCCGGACTTCCACTCCGCGGCGCGGTCGAGAATGCGTATCAGCTCCCCCGTGACAGGGCGGCGACGCTCAGAACGTGGCGCATGATTCCTCTTTCGGTCTTCCGGGCAGACGGTCCTCGATTACGCGGACGCTGCCGTGGATGTCCGAGAGGACCGCGATCGGACCGCGGCTCATCGGCCGTCCTTCTCCGGGAGCGTCTTGATCATCCAGACGACGTCGAACTCCTTCCCCCCCACTTCCGGCCGATCCGCGGGAGCCGCCCGCACTCGACGAACCCGTGCTTCGCGTGGAACGCGAGACTGGGCGCGTTGCGCGACGAGACGTAGGCGAGGACCTTTGTGATGCTGCGGCGTCGAGCACGCAGCTCGAGATACCGCAGGATCTCCGGGCCGATGCCCGCGCGCGTGCACTGTGCGTCGAGGAAGATCGTGATCTGCGTTGTGTGCGCGAAGGTCTCCACCGGCTGGTACGGGCGAAGGAACCCGAAACCGAGAAGGGAACCGTCGGCCGTCTCCGCTGCGACGGCCAGGGATTCGAGGGTTTGTGAGAGAAGGAAGCGAATCGCTTCTTCGGACACCGGTGTCTCCGGGTAGGCGGCGAACCCCTCGGCGACGTGCTCGTTGAAGATCCGACACATTCCAGTGACGTGTCGCTCTTCGAGAGGGACGAGTCAACGCTTGCCTGCCAACCTTCTAGGCATGGCGGGGTGCGACCAGATCTTCCAGGGCACCGATCAGCCGCTCGTTCTGCTCCTTCGTGCCGATCGAGATCCGGAGGAACTCCGGCAGGTCGAAGTTGACGCAAGGACGGACGATGATCCCGCGTTCGAGGAGCCGCTCGTAGATCTGCACCGCGCTCGGCCCGATCCGGATCAGCACGAAATTGGTATGGCTCTCGGCGTACTCGAGGCCGAGGCGCTCGAATTCCCGACAGAGGTACTCGCGGCCGGCCCGGTTGACCTCGACCGACCGCCGAAGGAACTCATCGTCGTTCAGGGCGGCGATTCCGGCCGCCTGGGCGATGACGCTGACGTTGAAGACCGTCTTGACGCGGAGGAGCGCCGCGATCGTCTCCGGCTCCGCGAACGCGTAGCCGAGGCGGATTCCGGCCAGCCCGTAGACCTTGGAGAACGTCCGGAGCACGAGGAGGTTCGGCCGCCCCTCTCGCACGTAGGTCAGCGAATCGGGGAACGCGTCGGAGTCGACCATCTCGACGTACGCTTCGTCGAGGACGATCAACGCGCCGTCGGGGACGCGCCGGACGAACGCGTCGAGCTCCTCGGCCGTGACGATCGTCCCGGTCGGGTTGTTCGGATTGCAAGCGACGACGATCTTCGTGCGGTCGGTGATCGCCTCCGCCATCGCGTCGAGGTCGATCCGGTAGTCCCGGGCGAGCGGCGTCTTGACCACGCGCGCCCGCATCGCGGCGGCATAGGCGTCGTAGATCGGAAACGACGATCGGCTGATCACGACCTCGTCCCCGTCCTCGAGGTAGGCCATCGAGAGCTGGAGGATCAAATCGTCCGCCCCGTTTCCCACGGCGACCTCGGCGATCGAGAGGCCGAAGCGTTCGGCGATCGCGGACCGCAGATCGAAGCTCGCCGCGTCGGGGTACAGGTTCCCGCGCGCCAGGGTCTCGTGCATCGCCTGAAGCGCCTTCGGGGAGACGCCGAGAGGGTTCTCGTTCGACGCCAGCTTGATGACGTCCCCGATGCCGATCTCGCGCATCACCTCTTCGATCGGCTTGCCGGGGACGTAGGGCCGGATCGCGTCGAGTCCGCGCTGCGGTCGGACGGTCTTCGACATCTGTGTCACTCCTCTCTACGGTCGGGTCGGGCGCGCCGCGGGGACGACGCGGACGTCGCCGATCCACAGGCCTCGCTCGAGCAGGTAAACGGGGTTCAGGTCGAGCTCCCCGATCTCCGGGAACCGGAGCGGGAGCTCCGAGACGCGGACGAGGAGCTCGACGAGCGCGTCGAGATCCCGCGCCGTCCGTCCCCGAGCGCCGCGAAGGATCGACGTCCCCCGTAGCCCGTCGATCATCCCCAGCCCTTCACTCCGGTCGATCGGGGCGACCCGGAACGCGACGTCGCCCAGCACTTCGGCGTAGACTCCGCCGAGTCCGCACGCGACGATCGGACCGAACTGCGGGTCATGGGACAGGCCGACGAGGATCTCGACCGGTTCCGGGATCATCGGGGAGACGAGGACGCCGCGGAAGTCGTGCGCTCCGGCGGCCTCCCGCAATCGGTCGAACGCGGCGACGGCGTCGCCGGGGGCGACGTCGAGGATCACGCCGCCCGCCTCGGTCTTGTGGACGATCGCCGGGCTGACGACCTTCATCGCGACGGCGCGATCGAACTCCTGTGCCGACGCGACGGCCTCTTCACCGACCTTCGCCCATCGGCGGTCGATGACCGGGAAGCCGAGCTCTTCGAGCCAGTCCATCGCCTCCGGCTCCAACGGCCTCCGATCCCACGGAAGCGCTTCGGGGGTCCGGGGGGGGAGGCTCGCTGTGCCTGCCGAATCGCCAAGTGATTCGACCCGCTTCGCTCGCTCCCAGAGGGCGGCGAGCGCGCTCGCGGCGCGTTCGCCGGTCGCGAAGTTCGGGACGCCGCCCTCACGGAGGACCGGACGCGCGGCCTCCGCCGGCCGGCCGGCCAGGAAACTCGCGGCGATCGGTCCGCCGGTCTCGCGGGCGGCGGCGACGATCCCCCGCGCCAACGGCGCGGAGTCGAGATACGGGGTGTTGACGTCGATCGCCAGCGCGGCGTCGTACTCGGCCAGGACCTCGATCAGCACTTCGCGGTAGTCGTCCCCGGTCCCCTGGACCGTCAGATCGAACGGGTTGTCGAGGCCGCAGAAGGGCCGGAGCCTCCCTTCGAGGCGATCCCGCAGTCCGCCGGAAGGCGGCTCGACGCAAAGGCCGCAAGCCTCGGCACGGTCCGCTGCCAGCACGCCCGGTCCGCCGGAGTTGGTGACGATCGCCACGCGAGGGCCCTTCACCGGAGGGAGCAGGGTGAACCCGCGGCAGAGATCGAACATCTCCTCGATCCCGTCGACGCGGATCGCCCCGCACTGGTTCAACGCCGCGTCGAAGACCGCGTTTGCGCCGGCCATCGATCCGGTGTGAGAGAGCGCCGCGCGGCTCCCGGAATCCGAGCGCCCGGACTTGATGACGATCAGCGGCTTGACCAAGGCGACGCGACGGGCCGACTCCATGAATCGCCGCCCGTCGGAGACGGTCTCGACGTAGAGGGCGACGACGCGCGTCTCGTCGTCCTCCCGTAGGGCATCGAGGAAGTCGACCTCGGTCAGATCGGCCCCATTCCCGTAGCTGACGAACTTGGAGAGCCCGACGCCCTGCTCCTCGGCCCACGAGAGGACGGCTCCGCCGAGCGCGCCGCTCTGGGAGACGAAGGCGACGTCGCCGGCCGGCGGTCGCGTCTCCAGCGTCGGGAAGAGGCCGCGTCTCGTGTTCACGATCCCCGCGCAGTTTGGGCCAACAACGCGGAGACCCCATCGCCGGGCGACCTCGAGGATCTCGAGCTCGCCCGCCGCGTTGTTGGCCTCGGAGAACCCGGCGGTGATAACGATCGCGACCTTCGCCCCGGCCTTCCCGGCGTCCTCGAGCACGTCGGCGACGGTCGACGCCGGCGACGCGACCACCACCAGATCGGCTCGCGAACCGGCCTCGGCCAATCCGCACAGGGAACTCGCTGCGGGGATCCCCCGGATCCCTTCCGCCTTCGGGTTGACCGCCGCGACGCGGGAGTGGCCTCCGTCGAGGAGCTGCTCGATCAGGACGCGGCCGAGCCTCCCCTCGCCGACCGAGCCGACGACGGCGACCGCGCGCGGCTCGAAGAGCGCTCCGACCCAGTTCATCGGCCGCTCCTCCATCCCGCCCGGAGCGCGGCGACGTTCGGCGCCTCGGCCTCCGGCCACCGCTCGGCGAGGAGCCGCTCCACGGCCTTCGGATCGAGGAGCCTCCCCACGGTCGACCGCCCGAGGATTGCGCCGAGGACGTACACGTTCTCAGGGGCCCGTCGTCCGTTCACGCTCGGCAGCTCGGCCGGATCGAGGACGATCGACCGGGGCGTCGCGTCGCGGATCCGCCGAGTCACCTGCTCGAGCGTCGGATACGGATCGGTCCCCAGCATCGCGCCGGTCGTCGTCCAGACGTGATCGAAGAGGATGAACGTCCCCTCCGGCTTCAAGAAGCGAATCCCCTTGAGAGCCTCGGAGCGCTCCATCCCGACGACCAGATCCGCCCCGCCCTCGCCGATCCGGGGGCCGACGCCCTCCCGTCCGAGGCGCATCTCGACCTTGACGGGGCCTCCCCGTTGGGCCATCCCCTTGGTCGGGCAGAACGAGGCGGGGACGTCGGCGTCGAACGCGGCTCGGAGGAGGAGATCGCCGATCGTCAGAACGCCCTGTCCGCCGACGCCGACGAGGACGATGTCGCAGCTCATCATTCCGCCGCCCTCCATGTCAGTGCCCCCGTCGGGCAGAACGGGACGCACAACCCGCAGCCGTTGCATGCGGCAACATCGATCTGGATCGATGTTGCCGTGGAAGAACCGTCGACCGCTGTCGTCGGTTCTTCGGCATCCGACGACGCAGCAGACAGCTTCCTGAGCTTATCGAAGCCGTCTCCGGACGGCTTCGATCCTGGCTCTCTCGTTGTCACGGGCAGAGAGAGAGCAGGACAGCCGGTCATTTGAAGACATCGCTTGCACAGGACGCACGCCTCCGGGTCGACGGTCGTCGTGCCGTGGCGGACGCCTCGCCTCGTCGCCTGGATCGCGCACTCGCGCCGCGCGAGGACGGCGCTGACATCGGCGGAACGCTGCAAGCATTCCACCAACGCGTCCGTCGTCCCCTCGAGGTCGTACGGATCCACGACGAACAGGCGGTCGACGCCGAGCCCACGGAGAACCTGCTCGAGATCGACCCGGCGCCCGCCGTCCTGAAACGCGTTCTCGGTCCCCGGGTTGACCTGCATCCCGGTCATCGCCGTCCAGCCGTTGTCCATGACGACGAGCGTCAGCGGGACCCGATGCTGGATCGCGTTGATCAACCCGGGAATCCCGCCGTGGAAGAACGTCGAATCGCCGATCGTGGCGATCACCGGCGTCTTCAGCCCGGCGCGGACGTACCCTTGGGCGAGGCCGACGCTCGACCCCATCGACACCTCGTTCCACAGGAGGTCGAACGGCGGGTTCATCCCGAGGATCGTGCAGCCGATGTCGCCGGTGACCATCACTTCGGACTTCGAGTAGCCGGCCCTCTCGATTGCCGCCTCGATCGCGAGGTACGTCCCTCGGTGCGGACAGCCAGCGCAGACGGTGATCGGCCGCGAAGCCGCCTTTGTCCCTTGTACCGCGAACCTCGAACTGCGAACTTCAGTCGCCGGGACGGTTCCTTCTCTCGCGGCGGCAAGTCCTCTACGGACTTCATCCACCCCGTACTCGCCGATCGGAGACAGCGTGCCGTCCAGCTTGCCGACGATCCGGCCGGCCCATCCACTCCGGTGCGCGAGCACGTGAACTTCCCGCTCGACGTACGGCTCGAGCTCCTCGAGCACGAGGATCGTGCCGCAGTGCGAGAGCAGCTCCCCCGTCTCGTCCCGAGGGAACGGAACGGGCGTCACGACGTGCAGGATCGATACGTCACTCAACGCCGAAGCGGAGCCTCGATCCGTGCCTGTGCTTTGCGCGAGCGCGCAGGCCTCCTTCACGTAGGCCCTCACGCCGCCCACCGCGACGATCCCGAGGCCGCCCGGCCGATCCGACAGATCCAATCGGTTCAGCCCCACCTCGCAGATGAACGCGGCGGCTCGCTCCAGCCGCGAGATCAGCGCGCGATGTTGGTCCTGGCAGATCGCCGCCCCGGCCTTGGTGTAGCGCGCGATGTCCCGCTCCAGAATCGGGTCGATCTCTCGCGGAGGGACCGGCTCGCCCGCCTCGACGGCGGCCCGGCTGAGCGCGATCGCGGTGGTGAGCCGCACGAACACGGGGGACCCGGTCTTCTCCGACAGCTCGAACGCCGTCTGCACGAGCCCGTACGCCTCGGCCGGCGACACCGGCTCGAGCATCGGCAGCTGGGCCATCCGCGCGAACCCGCGCGAGTCTTGCTCGGCCATCCCGGCGCTGACGCCCGGATCGTCGGCGACGTAGATCACGAGCCCGCCGTTCGTCCCGGAGTAGGCGATCGAGATCAGTGCGTCGTAGGCGACGTTCAACCCGGACATCTTCATCGTGCACATCGCCCGGTGCCCGGCCCACGCCGCGCCGGACGCGATCTCGAACGCCACCTTCTCGTTCGTGCTCCATTCGACGTGCCGGCCGGGGAGGTCCATGGTGAGGAGATGCTCGATGCAGCCGGTCGACGGAGTCCCCGGATAGCCGGTCACCACCTTGACGCCGGCGCGTAGTGCCCCGAGCGCCACCGCCTCATTCCCTGTTGTTATGCGTTTCATCTTGCAGGCCTGCTCTCCGAAACCCCATCCACCGCAGAGAGCGCAGAGAAGCGCTGAGGAATAGCCAAACAATGAAGTCGCCAGGGTTCGGGTCGACGATGCAGCGGCCCGTTCACCATGCTAAGGATTCTCTCTCTGCGTTCTCCGCGACCTCTGCGGTTCATGCTTCTTGCCCTTCTCTTGCCGCAGCGAGGGCCTTCAGCACCCGCTCGGGGGTGAGAGGGAGTTCGTGGATTCGGACGCCGAGCGCGTCGGCGACGGCGTTCGCCACCGCCGGTGCCGCGGGCGTCAGCGCAGGCTCGCCGATCCCCTTCGCGCCGAACGGGCCGACGCCGGTTCCGGATTCGAGGACGATCACGTCGGTCGGCGGGTAGTCGGCCGACGTCGGGATCAGGTACTCGGCGAACGACGGCGTCAAGATCCGGCCGTTTTCCAGGACGAACTCCTCCATCAGCGCGTAGCCGAGCCCCTGATGTGTCCCCCCGGCGATCTGCCCGCGGACGGCGGCCGGATTGATCGCCCGCCCGACGTCGTGGCAGGCGGCGCACTTCAGTAGTTCGATCCGCCCGGTCTCCAGGTCGACGGCGATCTCGACGGCGACGGCGCCGAAGGTGAAGTCCGGCCAGATGTCGCCCTGCCCGGTCTCCGGGTCGAGCCCGTCGGTGAACGGCGCGTTGAACTGCGCCAAATGCGACAGCTCGATCCCTTCCGCCGCGCACCGCTTCGCCAAGTCGGCCAGCTCGATGAACCGATCCGGATCTCCGCTGACAGAAGCTCGGGAGTTTCCGAGCTCGATCTCCTCCTCGGAAACTCCTATGTGTTTGGCAGCGCGCGCCACTAGGCGCGCTCGTATTGTGTCCGCTGCCAAACACACCGCATTCCCCGACATGTACAGCTGCCGCGTCGCGGTCGACGTCCCGGCGAGCGGGGTGACCGCCGAGTCGGTCGCGTAGATCGTCACCCCCTCGAGCGGGACGCCGAGGATCTCGGCCGCGATCTGGCATAGTGAGTTCGACTGGCCGGCGCCGATGTCGGGGACGCCGCAGCGAATCACGGCAGTTCCGTCCTGCTCGACGCCGACCCACGCCCGCGACGTGTCGTGGAACCAGGTGATCCGGCCGTAGCTCTGGAACGTGTTCGCGTACCCGCGGCCGATCCGCTTGGACGGCGTGTCGGGAGTCCGTTCGCCGAGGGCGCCGATCGCCCGCGTCAGGCACTCCTCGGACCACGCGGCCGACCGGATCTCCTGCCCGGTACATGTCGTGTCGCCGGTCCTCATGTAGTTGGCGCGCCGGACCTCGAGCGGATCGATCCCGAGCGCCTTCGCGATCTCGTCCATCTGCTGCTCGTAGCCGAGCGCCGCCTGCGGTCCGCCGAACCCGCGGAACGCGCTGGTGAACGTCTGGTTCGTCGCCGCCGCGACGCTGTCGATCCGGACGTTGTCGATCCTGTACGGGCCGGTCGCCATCCCGGTTGCGTAGAGGAGGACGTACGGCGTCAGGTACGGGTAGGCGCCGGAGTCGGCGACCATCCGAATCTGCGACGCCGTGATCCGTCCGTCCTTCTTCGCGCCGGTTCGATGGGTGATCGTGAACGGGTGCCGCTTCGACGTGGCGAGAAACGCCTCCTCCCGCGTGTAGACGAGCTTCACCGGTCGGCCGGTCTCGCGCGCGAGGAACGCGAGGAAGATCTCGACGGTGACGTCCTCCTTGCTCCCGAACCCGCCTCCGACCATCGTCCCGCGGACGCGGACTTTGTTCTGCGGCACGCCGAGCGCGCGGGCGACCGAGCGGAAGTGCTCGACGACCTGCGTGGCGACGCGGATGTTGATCACGCCCTGCTCGTCGACCCACGCGACGCCGGCGTCCGGCTCGAGGTACGCGTGCTCGACGAACGGCATCTTGAACGTGCTCTCGACGACCACGTCGGCCTCGGCCATCCCGGCGTCGAGGTCGCCCTTGCGGATCGCGTAGCGGCTGACGACGTTGTCCGGCTCGAACAGGATCGGCGCGCCCGGCTTCATCGCCTCTTCCGGATCGAAGACGGCCGGTAGGATCTCGTATCCGATCTCGATCCGTTCGAGAGCCTCCTCGGCGAGGGCGGCGGTCTCGGCGGCGACGAGCGCGATTGGCTCGCCGACGTATCGGACCGCGTCGAGGGCGAGGACCGGCGCGTCCGACCCGGCCCGCGCCTCGCGCCCGGTCTGCCCCGGGAGGTCGGTGTTCAGCTTGGCCCCCTCGACGTCCTCGCCGGTCAGCACGCACGCGACGCCGGGGAGCGCCCTGGCCTTGCCAACGTCGAGCTTCGTGATGCGCGCGTGCGGCCGCGAGCTGCGGAATACCTTGGCGTGGAGCATGTTCGGCATCGTGTAGTCGGCGGCGTAGACCGTCGCACCGACTGCCTTGCCCAGTGCGTCCACTCGTCTCAGCGGCTTGCCGACTTGCTTCAGCGGTGGCAGCTTCACTTCCGGAAGAGGTTTGGGCTGGACGTTGTCGATCACGAATCACCACCTGCTTCCGCTTCGTCGTCAGACGCGAGAACACGATCCAACGGATCGGGTTCTCGCCCGGCTCGGCTCTGCCGAGACGCGGGCTTGGGTCTCGGTCGGCTCACGAGTCATCACCTACTTCAGTTACGTCATCCGACACGAGAACGCGGTCTGTCGGACCGCGTTCTCGACCGGCTTCGCGAAGCGAAGACGAAGGGGACAAGGAAGATCGTCTCAGCCGCTCCGCCGTAAGGCGGACCGCTGTGACGATCTGGCCGTACCCCGTGCAGCGACAGAGGTTCCCCGACAGCGCGTCGCGGATCTCGTCGTCGGTCGGATCCGCGTTCCGGGCGAGGAGCGCTTTCGTCGCGATGACCATGCCGGGGGTGCAGAACCCGCACTGGACCGCCCCGGCGTCGGCGAACGCCTCCTGGATCGGGTGCGGGTGCTCGAGCGTCCCGAGGCCGGCGTTCGTCGTGATCCGCGCCCCCTCCGCCTGCCAGGCGAGCACGAGGCAGCTGTTGACCGCGACCCCGTCGAGAAGCACCGCGCAAGCGCCGCAGTCGCCCTTCTCGCAGCCGTTCTTGACGTCGGTATATCCAAGGTCGCGTAGCGCTTGCAGGAGCGTCACGTTGGGAGCCAGGAGGACCGCATGAACCCTCCCGTTGACCTGGAGCTCGACCTTTCTACTCTCCATCGGTCTCACCCCCGTCCGACTTCATCAGGCGGGAAAGGCAACGTCGGACCAGCACCTCGACCTCTCGCCGTCGGTACCCGGACGAGCCGCGGATGTCATCGATCGGCCGCGCTTCCTCCGCGGCGATCTTCGCAGCGGTGACGATCGCTCGCTCGGTCAGTTCCGTCCCGCGGAGCGCCTCCTCTGCGTCCCGCGCCCGGATCGGGATCGGCGCGACGGCGCCGATGGCGATCCGCACCTCCGGAGGACCGTCCCCGGTTGGAACGGTCAATGCGGCGACGCTGACGACGCTGATCGCATTAGCATTGCGGAGCCGGAGCTTCTCGTACGCCCAACGCGGCGTTCCCTCGAGCACCGGGATCCGAACGGCGGTCAGCAGGTACCCCCGTCTGAGACGGGTCTCGCACGGCCCGGCGAAGAACCGAGCGAGCGGCATCAAGCGCTTTCGGCCGTGAGCTTGCAGCTCCACCGCCGCATCGAGCAGCAGCAGCGGAGGAGCCGTGTCCGCCGCGGGCGATGCGTGGACGAGGTTCCCGCCGATCGTCGCACGGTTGCGGACCAACGGGGCGGCAAACGTCTTACACGCTTCGCGGAGCACGCCCGCGCATCGTTCGACGGCGGGACTGGCGAGCAGCTTCGCGATCGTCACCGTCGCGCCGATGACCAGCTTGCCGTCGGCGATCTCGATTCGGCGGAGCTCCTGGACCCGTGACAGGTCGAGCAGTACGTCCGCGGAGGCGGCTCGGCGGCGGAGATCCACGAGCAGGCAGGTTCCTCCAGCGATCGGCACCGCCGTCGGCGTCTCATCGAGCAGCTTCAGCGCCTTCGAGAGCGTCCCCGGCTGCAGCAGCTCGAACGCGGGTAGACTCATTGCCGTTCACCCTCCGTGGTACCCCCTGCCGAAGGCTCCCGAGGAGCCTTTGGCCCTAGGGACGCTTGATTGTTCGCGGCTCGTTGAACCGCGCGAACAATCGAGCTGTACCCCGTACACCGACAGTGGTTCCCCTTCAGATAGTCGCGGATCTCGTCCTCGGTCGGGCGGGGGATCTCCTCGAGGAGCTTCTTCGTCATCATCAGCATTCCCGGGGTGCAGTAGCCGCACTGAAACGCGTTTTCCTCGATGAACGCCTCCTGCAGCGGATCGAGCGTCCCGTCCGGCGCCGCGAGCCCTTCGATCGTTCGGACCTCCGCCCCGTCGGCGGAGACGGCGAGGACGAGGCAGCCAAGAACCGGCAGGCCGTTCCACCAGACGGTGCACGCGCCGCACTCGCCGATCCCGCAGCCGTACTTCGTCCCCGTCAACTCGAGCCGCTCGCGGAGGACGTTGAGGAGCAGTTCGTTCGGTCGCACGTCGAGCTCGTGCCGCGCGCCGTTCACCGTCAACGCGATCCACGCCTTCTCGTCGGGGCCCACTTGTAGAGACTCGCCCACGGGAGGAACGGACTGCGGATCCCCGTTTCTCCCACGGCTCGGCCTTACCTCTTCCTCTGTGCGGTGCCAGGCCGAGACGCAGGCATCATGGGTCAGCGCGATGGCGGTGCGACGCCGGTAATTGGCAGAACTCCGCACGTCGTCGATCGGCCGAATCTCGTCCGCAACGAGCCGTGCCGCCTCCAGAACCTCTTCCTCCGAGAGGCGTTTCCCCTGCAGCGCGCTCTCCGTCTTCCGCGCGCGGAGTACCGTCGGTCCGACCGACCCGAGCTCGATCCGTGCCGAGGTGCACCGCCCGTCCTCCCCGCGGGAGAGGCGGGCCGCGACGGAGACCTTGGCCAGGTCGGCCCGCACGCGCGACAGCTTCAGGAACGCCGAGCCTGTCCGACTACCGGCGCGAGGGAGCCGGATCGCGGCGAGGATCTCGCCCTTTCGCAGCCGGACCTTTCCCGGCCCGTCGAGGAGGTCGCCGACGGGAACCATCCGTTCGCCTCCCGGTCCGGCGAGGTACGCGTCGGCGCCGAACGCGACGAGCGCCGGCACTGTATCGGAAGCCGGCGAGCCGTTGCAGACGTTCCCGCCGAGCGTCCCGCGCATCATGACCTGCGTCGAGCCGAACGCGGCCGCCGCCTCGGCGAGCGCGGTGTACTCCTTCCCGAGGAGTTCCGACGTCGCGAGCGCGTAGATCGAGGTCAGCGCGCCGACCCACAGGCCGTCGGAGCGCTCCTCGACGCCGTGGATCTCGGGGACGAATGTGATGTCGATTACATTCGGAGGAGCCGTCCGTTCCAACTTGAGATCGACGAGGAGGTTCGTGCCGCCGGCGAGGATCGCCGCGTCGGGGCGTTCTCGCAGGGCCCCAACGGCCTCTTGGAGAGAAGTCGGACGCACGTACCCGAAGCGATGCGTGAGGATGTGAGTGTTCGTGGGGGCGTGCGCGTGTTCGCTCATGGGGTGCTCCTTTCTGCCGCGCACGGCAGGCACGTCGCGTGTGGCTTGTGGCTGGTAAGGAAGATGAGGCCTGTGGCATGTGGCGTGTAGCCTGCGGGGAAGTCATGAGTCCTACAATCCACAGGCCACAAGCTACGTGCTGCTCCTCGGTCGCTCATCGTCCCGCCTCCTCCAGCGCCGCGAGGATCCTCTCGGGAGTAATCGGCAGCTCGTAAAACCGAACGCCGAGTGCGTTGGCGATCGCGTTGGCGTACGCGGCGGCGACCGGGTTCATCGCCGCTTCGCCGATCCCCTTGGCGCCGAACGGGCCGGTCGGCTCGTACGTGTCGGCGAAGAAGGTCGTCAGGTTCTCCACGTGGGGGCTCTCGTCGAACGCGGCGACCTTCGCGTCGAGCCAGTACCCGCGCGACGCGAGCTGGCCGTCCTCGTCCCAGTCGCAGCCCTCGACCAGCGCGTACCCGGCCCCCTTCGACAGCCCACCTTCGAGCTGGCCGACCGCCATCGAAGGATTGACGACCGTTCCGCAGTCTGAGCCCATCACCGCGTTCACCGTCCTGACCTGCCCGGACCACGTGTCGACCTCGACCTCGACGAAGACGGCGACGTACGCCGGCGGGCAGTTCGTCGGGCGGTACGACTCGACCGCGGCGAGCGTCTTCCAGCTCTCCATCCAGCAGCGCTTCGCCAGCTCTTCGAGCGTCATCGACTTCTCGGGAATCGCCGGGGCGTGAATCACGCACTGGCCCCGTTCGGCGTCGAGCCGGAGATCGAGCGCGTCGGGATAGACGTTCAGGTAGTGCGCTGCCGTCTCGAGGATCTCCCCCACCAGCGACGCCGCGGCCTTCACCGCCGCTCCTCCGCCGGCGTAGACGCCGCGCGTCGCGTGGGTGACGCAGTCGTAGACCGTCGTCTGCGTTCCGGCCGGCACGACGTTCACCTTGTCAAACGGGACGGAGAGGGCCTCGCCGACCAGCTTCGCGATCGCTTCGTGCGTCCCGCCGCCGTGATCCATCAATGCGGTGACGACGTCGATCGAACCGTCGATGTTGACCTTGACCATCGCGCCGGAGAAGTCGATCACGTCCCCCGGCTGCGGCGCGCCGGCCGAGCTGGTGTGGAACCCGCGCCCGACGCCGATCCCGGCACGAAAACGCCCAGTCTTCTCCTTCGGGCGTTTCCGCTCTGCCCAATGGATGAGCTTCGCACCGCGCTTCATCAATTCGGGCACTCCGTCGGACTGCACGATCGACTTCACCATCGGCCCCTGCCCCCAGAAGGTGTCGCCGAGGCCGACGTAGTTCTTCAGCCGAAGCTCGATCGGGTCGACGTCGAGCTTCTCGGCCAGCTCGTCGATCAGCTGCTCGACGGCGAACGTGACCTGCGGGTTGCCGAACCCCTGCATCGCGCACGACGGCGCCTTGTTCGTGTAGACAGCCGTTCCCCGGTAGCGGACGTTCGGCAGCCTGTACAGGGAGACGAGCCAGCCGACCGAGACGCCGAGGTACGAATAGGCCTGGATGTTGTGCGCGCCGATGTCGGCGACGAGTTCCATGTCGGCGCCGAGGAGCGTCCCGTCGTTCTTCGCTGCGAGCTTCAGGTCGATCGTGCAGCCGTACCGGGTGTGGTCGTGGGCGTCCTCCTCGCGGGTGTAGGTCAGCTTCACCGGGCGCCCGGCCTTCAACGCCAGGGCGGCGCAGATCGGGATCGGCGGGTTCATCTGGATGCTCGAGCCGAACGTCCCGCCGATCGGCACGCGGCGTACGTCGATCTTCGAGAGCGGGATTCCGAAGATCTCGCCGAGGAGGATGCGGACGTTGTGGATCGACTGGGTCGTCGGCCAGACGGTCAGCCCGCCGTCCGGCTCCGAGCGGCAGACGCACGACTTCGTCTCCAGCTGCGCGTGGTAGACCTTGGGAAGGGTGAACGTCCCTTCGACGATCACGTCGGCTTCGTCGAAGGCGGCGTCGACGTCGCCTTCGTTCACTTCGCGCTCGCAGGCGACGTTGTTCTCGATGGCGATCTCGTCCTCGCCCCAAATGACGGTGTCGTAGATCTTCGGCGCGCCGCGCTTCATCGCCTCGTAGGCGTCGGTGACGGCCGGGAGGACCTCGTACTCGACTCGGATAGAGCGAAGAGCACGCTCCGCGAGCTCTTCGCTGTCTGCAGCCACTGCAGCGACCGCCTCGCCCATCCGACGGACCTTGTCGGCGAGGACGGTGTGGTCCTTGTGAAGGACCGGAGGGATCGTGATGATCCGCTCGTTGTAGCGAACCTTCGGCACGTCGGCAAATGTGATGACCGTTACACCCAGCGCCTCTGCCTCGGACGTGTCGATCGAGACGATCTTCGCGTGGGCGTACGGGCTCGACAGGATCCGCCCGTGCAGCATCCTGGGGAGCACTACGTCCACCGTGTAGCGCTCCGCGCCCGTTACTTTCGCGACGGAATCGGAACGCGGGAAATCCTTTCCAAGGAGTTCGAACTCGGCCTTCTTCATCCGCTCACCAACTTCGTCACCTCATCCCCATCGAAGCTCGCGAAGCGAGGTTCGATCCTAGCTGCAGTGCGCGAGGGCGTAGCCCGAGCAAGCTTGCAGCCGAACCACCCACTACCCACCACGAACCGCGAACTGTGAACCGCTCCCCACCCCTTACTCATGACGCTGAAAATGCTCGTGCATCCTGTTCCCCGCCTCAACGGCATCACCGGACGAAACCGCATCGATGATCCCACCTAGGCGAAGCGCAACGCGGTTCGCCCGAGCTACTGCGCACGAGCGCAGAGCGCGAGTAAGCATGTAGCCGTGCTCACGCATCGTCGGCCTCCCGCGGGAAGTGGTTCTCCATCCGCTCCATTGCCGCAACGACGTCCCCACTTGCGATGGCTTCCACGACGAGACGATGCGCCGTGACCGATTCGCGAAGGTACTCGGCCCGATTCGGCAGGTAGAACTGCCGCTCCATGTCCTGCCAGCCCTCGTGATCCATGTACTCGAGGAAGCTTCGTTCCGTCCCTTCGACGATCGCGTTGTCCGTCGCCTGGGCGAGCATCAGGTGGAAGTCGCGATGGAGGCGAATGTAATCTTCATAACATTCGTTCTCGGCGCAGCTCGACATCCGGGACAGAAGATCTTCGAAGGATTCCGCCTTCTCCGTCGACCATCGGGCAACCGCCAGCCGCACCAACCCGCACTCGAAGACCGCTCTGGCTTCCTGAAGCTGCAGCGCTTCCTCCGACTTCTCGATGGCCTGTGCGATGCCATTCGAGACCAGCGCATGGTCCGCCGACTCGCGGACGTAGCTACCGTCGCCAACGTGGGTTTCAATGACTCCCATCAGCCGCAGCGCCGCCAGCGCCTCACGCACCGACGTCCGCCCGACCCCCGTCAGCTCCGCCAGCTTCGCCTCTGACGGCAGCCGCTCGCCCGCCTTCAGAGACCCGTCCTGGATGGAAGAGAGGATCTGTTCTACGACAAACCTTGGTTTCTTCGTCTCCACCAGACGTTCGATGGGCATGTTCGGATGATGATAGCACATCTGTCAGGTGTCTGACAGGCACCTTGGCTCATCGCCACTCAATCGCACAAGACATGAGCCGAACGCCACTCGACCGCTGGTTTGGAGTCAGAACACGAGGTATCGATAATGGTGGTGATCCGTTTGAGGGAATGAAAGGAAGTGCAAATTGCTCCGCGAGAAGAGTGAGCGTGGCTCGGATGACCCACGTCGCCGAGCCCAACGACCGGCTCCCTCGGGAGCATGTCCCCGGCCACCGCTGGTTCCTCAGCGTCCTCGCGGTTGATCCCGCGTACCAACACCACGGCCACGCGACGCACCTGGTCAATG
Organism: uncultured Thermotogae bacterium; assembly: GCA_964530075.1. Classification (GTDB taxonomy): domain Bacteria; phylum Bipolaricaulota; class Bipolaricaulia; order UBA7950; family UBA9294; genus JANQEA01. The sequence goes on along the minus strand of CAZGXU010000041.1, from coordinate 283 downwards.
GCATGCTGATCCGCCTTGATCGGGATCGGATCGCCTGCTACGCAGAGACGTCCGAACCGGTCGTTCTCCCTTTCTAGCGGCGCTTCGGCTTCGAACCGGGCGTCGCGCCCACCATTCCTGGGACCGACCTCACGGTCTGGCCGCTGGGGAAGCAGCTGTCTTGGCGGCGTTTGGAGCCTATTGCACTGCGACGACGGAATCGAGCCACGGGCGATCTTGCACCGTGCGCTAGACTGAAGTTCCCGGGCCTCAAATGGCGGAAGTTCTGTTGGGTTGGGCAGTA
>CAZGXU010000040.1:0-19662 GCA_964530075.1 uncultured Thermotogae bacterium | reverse complement strand
CCGGTTCCCTTCGCATCGAGGTCTGTGGAAACGCCGAAAGGCTGTCAAAGTGGAGACTGAGAAGTACGGTCCAGTCAGTGACGAGGAGTTCGGACCTCGCGGTGGCTGGAAGTCTGTGACCTTCGGCGACAAGAAGTTCCTTTCCCGCAAACTGTGCCCAAAGAAGGACCTCGGTGTTACAGCTTGAGGCGTGACATGTGCCCTCGGGGTTGCTCAGATGGAAGGGGAGAAGCTGGTTGGATGATCTGAGAACGCTCAGCTCTCCCAGAGTGTCCGGATTGGCACGGCGTAGAGGTCATCGCCGAATCCAGCACACGTCTCACCGTCATACAGCACAATCCCTGCGGCGAAGTGCTTGCCGGCTGCGGATCGGAGTTTGCGCAGTCCACGGAAGTCCCGATCTCTGACGGTCGCCGAGGCCTTCACTTCGACGCCGGCGATGCGTTGTCCGGCGCGCTCGAGAACGATGTCGACCTCATATCCATCCCGATCGCGGAAGTGGTGGAAGCGAAGGGCTGCCGGGTGCCAGCTGGCCTGGCGACGAAGCTCCTGGAATACGAAGGTCTCCAAGACAAGGCCGAGTGTGCCGCGGTCTTCCGCCAGGCTCTGACTGTCGGCGTCGAGCAGTGAGCAGGCGACGCCGGTATCTCCGACGTGGATCTTGGGGCTCTTGACGAGCCGCTTGAGCCGATTGCTGTGCCACGGCGGCAGGATGTCGATCAGGAAGATGGCCTCGAGCAGCGTGACATACTCCTGGATCGTCGGCCGGCTCAACTGGAACGGACCCGCCAGATCCGCGACGTTGCGCAGCTGCGCGGTCTGCCCGGCGGCGAGTGCCAGGAGCCGTGGGAGCACATCCAGGTTGCGTATCCTGGCCAGATCCTGTACGTCACGCTGAATGAGGGTGCCAATGTAGTCCCGATACCACGCCGCCTGTCGGCGGTGCGTGGATCGGGCAAGCGCTGCGGGGTAGCCGCCCGCGACGATGCGCGCCACCAACTCGTCTCCGAGGCGGTCGTGAGAATGCATGGGAAATCCCGTGCTGAAAAGCCTGTCGAGGAAATCGGGTCGCACCCCGGCGAGCTCGCACTGCGCGAGAGGGTGCAGCCGAAGGATCTCCATGCGCCCGGCGAGCGAATCCGCGAGTCGAGGCACGAGAAGCGCATTCGCCGAGCCAGTGAGGATGAATCGCCCGGGCGTGCGATCCCGGTCGACGGCGATCTTGAGCGAGGAGAACAGCTCGGGCACGTGCTGGACCTCGTCGAGGATGGTCTTCGTGGACAGGTCAGCAACGAACCCTGCAGGGTCGGTTCGGGCCGCAGTTGCCACGACGTCATCATCGAAGCTGAAGTAGGCGTAGCCTCTTGCCTCGCCAAACGTCTGAGCCAGCGTTGTCTTCCCGCATTGACGGGGACCGTGGATCAGGACGACCGGGGTGTCCGATACCGCATCCTCCAGGGAGGTCTCCACGAATCGAGGGTACAGGGGGTCGTTCTCCATATCAGCTGATTGTAACTTTGGTTGTCGGCTGATTGCAAGGTATGGTATCGGCGGATTGAAAGGTTGTGTGTCGGCCGATTGCAGATCCGCAGAGGCGGCGTCAGCTGATCCTCCCGTTCAGGCACTGCTTCGCAAAAGAACGCCCCGGCCGCAGTCAGGGAACTCGCCACTGAGTGGCGAGTTCCTTGAGAGAAGTCCGAGACAAGAAGCGGACTTCTCTGGCCACACAGGCTACGAACTGATAGCCGCCTGCGCGGCCGCAAGTCTCGCGATCGGGACGCGGTACGGGCTGCAGGAGACGTAGTCGAGGCCGACCTTGTGGCAGAAGGCGATCGACGTCGGCTCGCCGCCGTGCTCGCCGCAGATCCCGAGCTTGAGGTCGGGGCGCGTCTTGCGACCGAGCTTGCAGGCCATCGCTACGAGCTTGCCGATCCCGGCCTGATCGAGGACCTGGAACGGATCCTTGTCGTAGATGCCGAGTTTCACGTACTCCTTGAGGAACGTCCCGGCGTCGTCGCGTGAGAACCCGCAACCCATCTGGGTCAGGTCGTTCGTCCCGAAGCTGAAGAACTCGGCTTCCTCGGCGATCTCGTCGGCGGTGACCGCCGCGCGGGGGACCTCGATCATCGTTCCGATGAGGTAGGGGACGCCTCCCTTGGCGAGACCGTTCTCCTCGAGGACCTCCTCGGCGACGCGGGCGGCCAGCTCCCGCTGGAGGCTGAGTTCCTTCACGTGTCCGACGAGCGGGATCATGATCTCCGGGCGGACGGCGATCCCCTCCTTGTGGACGGCGCACGCGGCCTCCAGGATCGCGCGGACCTGCATCTCCGAGATCTCGGGATAGGTGATCCCGAGCCGGCAGCCGCGGTGGCCGAGCATCGGATTGAACTCGTGGAGCGATTCCACCTTCTCGCGGATCGCGTCGGCGGAGACCCCCATGACCTCGGCGACCTCCTCCTGCCCCTCGGCGTCGTGCGGGAGGAACTCGTGCAACGGCGGATCGAGGAGGCGGATCGTCCCCGGGCGCCCGCCGAGGGCCCGGAAGATCCCCTCGAAGTCCCCCCGCTGCATCGGGAGGAGCTTGGCGAGTGCCTCGCGCCTCCCGGTCTCGTCATCGGCGAGGATCATCTCGCGGACGGCGATGATCCGGTCGCCCTCGAAGAACATGTGCTCGGTCCGGCAGAGCCCGATCCCCTCGGCGCCGAACTTGACCGCGGTCTCGGTGTCGCCCGGCGTGTCGGCGTTGGTCCGAACGCCGAGGGTCCGAAACTCGTCGGCCCATTCGAGGAGCGTCCCGAAGGTCCCCGAGATCTCCGGCTCGATCGTCGCGATCCGCCCGGAGTAGACGGCGCCGGTCGACCCGTCGAGGCTGATCGCGTCGCCGGCCTTCACCGTCACCCCGCCGACCTGGAATCGGCCGGCGGCGTAGTCGATGACCAGCTCCCCGACCCCGGCGACGCAACACTTGCCCATCCCGCGGGCGACGACGGCGGCGTGGCTCGTCATTCCTCCGCGCGCGGTGAGGATCCCCTGCGCCGCGTTCATTCCGCCGATGTCCTCCGGCGACGTCTCGATCCGAACGAGGATCACGTCCTCCCCCGCCTCGGCAGCCGCCTCGGCCGCCTCGGCGGAGAAGACGACGATCCCCGTGGCGGCGCCCGGGCTGGCCGGCAGGCCCTTGGTCATCAGCTCGGCCGCCTCCTCCTGCTGCGGGTCGAACATCGGGTGGAGAAGCTGGTCGATCTGGTTCGGGGCGACGCGCAGGACGGCCGTGCTCTTGTCGATCATCCCTTCGTCTACCATCTCGACGGCGATCCGGACCGCCGCCGCCGCCGTCCGTTTCCCCGTTCGGGTCTGCAGCATGTACAGGTGCCCGTCCTCGATCGTGAACTCGACGTCCTGCATGTCGCGGTAGTGGTCCTCGAGCTTCGATCGGACGGCGAGGAGCTCGTCGAAGACCTGTGGCATCTCGTCCTTCAGCGCCGTGATCGGCTGCGGCGTTCGGATCCCCGCGACGACGTCCTCCCCCTGCGCGTTCATCAGGTACTCACCGTAGAAGGCGTTCTCCCCGGTCGCTGGGTCGCGCGTGAACGCCACGCCGGTTCCGCAACTCTCGCCCATGTTCCCGAAGACCATCGCCTGGACGTTGACCGCGGTCCCGAGGAGGCCTCGAATGTCGTTCAACTCGCGGTACTTGACCGCGCGGGGATTGTCCCACGAACGGAAGACGGCCTCGATAGCGCCCCAAAGCTGCTCCTTCGGATCCTGCGGGAACGGCCGGCCCACCTTTTCCTCGATCGCCGCCTTGAAGCGATCGACGAGGTCCTTCAGATCGGCGGCGGTCAGATCGGTGTCCAGCTCTGCGCTGGCCTCGGACTTGACCGCGTCGAGGATCTCCTCGAACGGGTCGAGGTCGGTCTCGGTCTCAGGCTTCAGCTCCATGACGACGTCGCCGTACATCTGGAGCAGCCTCCGGTAAGAGTCGTAGGCGAACCGCTCATTGCCGGACTTCTCGGCCAGGCCGACGACGGTCTCGTCGTTCAGGCCGAGGTTGAGGATCGTGTCCATCATCCCGGGCATCGACACGGCGGCGCCGGAACGGACCGAGACGAGGAGCGGGTTCGCCGGATCACCGAACGCCTTCTCGGTGACCTCTTCGAGCTTCCGCAGGTTCTGCTCGACCTCGGTCTCGAGCCCCTCAGGATACGCACCGTCGTGGTTTTGGTAGTAGGCGCAGACCTCGGCCGTGATCGTGAACCCCGGAGGGACGGGGATCCCCAGTCCGGCCATCTCGGCGAGGTTGGCTCCCTTGCCGCCGAGCGATTCCTTCATCGTGGTGTTGCCGTCGGCCCGCTCCTTGCTGAAAAAGAAGACGTTCTTCATCCGTTCTACCTCCGTGTGGTTCCCTGTGTCTCTTCCTGCGTCGGGAAGAGCGCCTCGGCGAAGTCGGCCGCGGAGAACGCGTGCAAATCGTCGACCCTCTCGCCGACGCCGACGAACATCAGCGGGATCCTGAGCGCGTCCCAGATCGTCAGGATCCCGCCTCCCTTCGCCGTTCCGTCGAGTTTCGTGAGGACGATTCCGGTCAGATCGATCGCGTCGTGGAAGCGCTCCGCTTGCGAGATGCCATTGTGTCCGGTCGTCGCATCGAGCACAAGGAGCCGCTCGTCCGATCCGCGCCCGAGCCTCTTCGTCACCGTTCGCTCGATCTTCTTCAGCTCCTCCATCAGGTTGTGCTTCGTCTGGAGGCGGCCGGCCGTGTCGATGAACAGGACCCCGCCGGTCCGGACAACGTGATCGACGGCGTCGAACGCGACGGCCGACGGATCGCCACCGGGCCGGTGTTGGATCAGGTCGGCGCCGACGCGGTCGGCCCAGACGCCGAGCTGCTCGATCGCTGCGGCGCGGAACGTATCCGCGGCGGCAAAGGTGATCGGCAGGCCCGGGCGCTCGTCGCGGAGGTGGACGGCGAGCTTGGCGATCGTCGTGGTCTTCCCGGTCCCGTTCACCCCGGCGATCAGCAGGACAGTCGGTCCGCCGTCCGCTCGCAACCCGAGTGAGCGCTCGCAACCGGACAACCGCTCGTGGATCAGTTGTTTCAACGCGGCGAAGAGATCACGCCCTTCGCTCCGGCCGGAAACCTCGGCGAGCTCCCCGACCAGCTCCACCGCCAGTCCGGCCCCCACATCGCCTCGGATCAGGATCTCCTCGAGTCGCTCGACCTCCTCGGCGCTGAGGCTCCTGCGCCCGGTGAGGATCCGCCCGAGGGGCTCGGTGAATCCGGACCGCGTCTTCCGTAGGCCGGCTCTCAAACGGTCGATCCAGGCCGTCACATCTCCTCCGGCGCGTCCATCCCGAGGATCTCGAGGGTGTTCCGGACGACCGCCCGGAGCGCTTCGAGCAGCGCCAGCCGAGCCCCGGAGAGATCTTCGTCGTCGGTGAGGACGCGGTGCCTGTCGTAGTACGCGTGGAAGGAGCGGGAGAGGTCGAGCGCGTACTCGGCGAGGAGGTGGGGCGCGAACCCCTCGGCGGCGGTTCGGACGACCTCGGGGAAGCGGTCGAGCGCCTTGATTAGCTCCAGCTCTTCCGGCTCGACGAGCGGGGAGAGGTCGACGTCCGTCCAGTCGCGGTCCGGGTCGCCGGCCTTCCGGAAGATCGACGAGATCCGCGTGTGGGCGTACTTCACGTAGGTCGCCGGGTTGTCGAGCGACTCGGCGCGCGCCAGGTCGAGGTCGAAGTCGAGGTGCGCCTCCGGCTTCCGTGAGATCATGAAGTACCGCACGATGTCCTTGCCCAGCTCGTCGATGAGATCGCGAAGCGTGACGAACCGTCCGGCCCGTGTCGACATCTTCAGGACCTGCCCTCCCTCCTTGAGGCTGACGAACTGGTGGACGGCGTAGGAGAGCCAGTCGTCCGGGTAGTCGAGGATCCTCATCGCGGCCTTCATGCACGACTGCTCGGCGTGGTGATCGGCCCCTTGCACGTCGATCACCCGATCGAAGCCGCGGTCCCGCTTGTCGATGTGATAGGCGATGTCGACTAGGAGATAGGTCGGCCGGCCGTCGCTTCGGACGAGGACCGAGTCCTTCGCCCCGCCGTGCTCCTCGGCCTTCAGCCAGATCGCGCCATCTTGCTCGTATGTTCCGTTGGCAAGTTCTAGTCGTTTGAGGGCAGCATCGACCTTCCCTGCCCGATGGAGGTCTGCTTCCGAGAACCAGTGGTGGAACCAGACGCCCAGTTTGTGAAGATCATCTGTGATCTCCGCCTTCATGCTGCGAATGGCCTCTTCCCGGAAGACGGCCCTCGCTTCCTCATCGAACTGCGGGAAGCGCCTCCGTAGGTTCTCCTCCATCCCCTTGGCAATCGGGATCAGGTAATCGCCCTGATAGCCGTCCTCAGGAATCTCATGGGTTTCCCCGAACTGCTCTCGATACCGCACCCACAAGGACTCGGCAAGAAGATCGATCTGCCGGCCTTCGTCGTTGTAGTAGTACTCCCGCTCGACGGTGTAACCCAGCCACTCGTAGAGGGTGGCGAGCACGTCGCCGAGGACGGCCTGCCGACCGTGGCCGACGGTGAGCGGGCCGGTCGGATTCGAGCTGACGAACTCCACCTGGAGCCTCCTGCGAGCACCCAGATCCTGTCTTCCGTAGTCGGCCTTCTCGACGAGGATGCTTCGCAGGGTGGACTGGATCCGCTGCGGGGTGAGGAAGAGGTTGATGAACCCGGAACCCGCCACATCGACTCTGGCGAAATCCCTCTTGGAAAAGGAGGTCGCCATCCTCTGAGTGAGTTCCTCCGCGAGCGAACGCGGGTTCAGCCCTTGCTTGCTCGCCTCGACCATCGCGATGTTGGTCGAGAAATCGCCGAACTCGGGACGATCGTTCTGGCGAATATCGGCTGCGGCGGTTTCCGAAACCCCGTGAAGGGTGCGATAGGCCCGGAGTATCTGATCCGCAACGAAGTCCTTGAGATACGTATTCCGATACGTTGGCATGATCAGATGGTACGCCGATCGTCGCTACTTCTCGACGATGAACCGGATCCCGGTCTTCTTCTCCCCCCCGATGTCGAGCTCCATGAATCCGGGGATGACCTTGATGTGGTGGGATTCGTCCTCTTCGATCAGCCGCCGAGCGATGGCGATCGCCTTCACCGTCTGGTTGACGGCGCCGGCGCCGATCGCATGGAGCTCGACGACGCCGTGCTGCTCCAACGCGCCTGCGATCGCTCCGGAGACGGAGTTGGGGTTCGAGCGGGAAGCGACCTTCAGGATCTCCACGTCCCTCCTCCTCAGGATTGCGACGTCTCCCAAAGCAGCACAGCCAGTATATTGTGGGCGTTTCCCCGTGTCAATTGCCGAGAGAACCTGTGGGCTTTCTATGGAGATGATGTGAGTTGGATGTGAAGAGAGGAGCGGCCGATTGCACGTCCCGAAAACGGCCGCTACAATGAGTATGTCATGCGCTCAAAGGCAGATTGGAAACGAGTTTTCTCAATGTTCCGGAAGCCGTGGGTCATGACGATCGGCGGGCTCGCGATTGGCGCTCTCGGCGCGCTGGTGTTCGTGATTCTCATCAACTACGTGCTCCAACCTCAGATGTCGGTGGAAACCCATGATCTCTACGAGGTCCGTGGCGACCGCTTCAACGTCTGGTACCACGAGGGCTCGCCGAGCCGAGCGTCCTACGCGGCGCTGAATGCAAGGCTCGAGGAATCGCTCGATGATCTCCTGACGCGCCTCGACGTCGATCCGTCCGAGGTCCCGACGCCGATCGATGTGCTGGTTCATGACGATTCGATCGAGCTGCAATCGAGCATCGTGCAGCGCAAGTCGCCGATGGCGACGCACACGTTCTACGCGGTGCTGGACCTGTTCGCGGGCGAGGATCCGTATCCGCGCCTCGCGGAGCTCGTCCTGGCCTTCGGTTGGGGCCGGTGCTACTCGCGGCTGCTGTACGACGGGACCGCCATGATTCTGGCCGAGCCGGACCGCGAGTTTCACTCGGCGGTCGCCGCTGCCCCGTCCCGACTCCGGTATTCGCTCGAAGATCTGCTCCGACTCGAGGCGGAGGGTGAGTTTCCGGAGACGCTCTATCAGCAATTCGATTCGCCGTTCTCAGCGAGCATGGCGCTCGGTTCGCTCGAAAGCGTTGCGACGTTCTACACGTTTTTTGGAAGCGAAGGGAACCTGATCCCAGAAGAGAGCCTCGCCTCCCTGGAAGCGGCATCCTTGGTCCAGTACCTGATCGAGTGCAACGGGGGGATGGGGGCCCTCAGATCGGTCTGGGGGCCGGGGAGGTCGGAGGCGCTGCTCGAGCGGCTCTCCTGCGGCCCGCTGGCCGACCTGAGCGAAGCATGGTGGGAGGCCGCCGATGCGGCGGGCCGCGAGGAAGAGGACTACGACTACTACCGCGCGTTGTACCTGTTCGAGGCCGGCGAGTTCGAGGAGGCCCGTCGACTCACGGAAACGTGGGGAGAAAAGGAACTGACGGACAGGCAGTTCGCCTTGTCCATCCGGTGCGAGCTTTCGGTGGGGGAGTTCGAGGAAGCCGCGGCGAGAATCGAGGGCGCAGGGTTGACCCCGAGTCAGAGTCAGCTGGCCGAATGGGTCGCGTTGTTCGACGGATGGGGACGCGCTGAAGAGGACGGGATCGTCGTGTTCGGCGCAATGTCCGACGAAGAGCTGGGCCGGTTGCTCGGCGAGGTCCGGGATGCGCGTGCCCGAGTCTCGGAGGCGCTTGGATTCTCCGCGGACGACCTCCCGCCGCGGATGACGGTCTTCTTCTACGACGACGCGGAGGCCCGACAGACCGGCAAGAGCGTGACGCCGGATGTGAGCACGCATCAGACGGCTTGGCACATCGTCGTCGGGGAGGACGTCGGATGGATCCTTGCGTCGACGCTGCCCGCCTATGGGTATCGCATCAGCACGTCGTCGAATCTTCTGCGGACCGGCCTCGCAACCGCCGTGACCGTCGAATTCGGCGACCTCGTCGAACAGGGATGCGAGCTCCTCGTCGCCGGCGAGTGGACCCCGTTGTGGCAATTGGGGTTCGGTGCGGTGCCCGAGGCCCCGTTTCGGACGGAGACCGGCCTGATGATCGGCTACTTGGTCGACATCCACGGGGAGGGGCTGGTCCGAGAACTGTGGCGCGCCACGGCGAGACTCGGAGGCGGGATGTCCATCGATAGCGCTATCCTGGAGTTCGCCGGAACGTCGAGGCGGGAGATCGAGGGGGCGCTGCTGAATTCGGTTCTGGTATGCGATTGAAGGGAACGAGAGGATTGACAGTCGCGGAAACGATCTGTATAATCGCACTTCAGGCGAGAACGCCTTTCCACACTAGATCGAGCTCTGCCTGGGAGGTGGTCTACGAGGTAGAAGGAGTGCCTATCTTCATTCGGGCGAGAGCACAAGGAGGTTGAATAATGAAGCGTGATAGCCTTCGGGCGCTTGGGCTAGCGGCTTGCGCGGTCGTCTTGTTTTCCGTGATCGGACTCGCGGTCGATCTCAACAATATCGTCGCGAACGAGCTGATCCCGGAGATCAGCAAGGCGGCCGGGATGGCGCTGGTCAATGACTACACGATGAAATCGGTGGAAGAGCTGGAACAACTGGCGGCTACCGGGCGGACTCCAGGAATCCGACTCGCTGCGGACAGGGCGCTGTTCATCCTCAACGGACGAGAGCTAGAGCTCTTCGAGATGGACGACGCTACGCTGCTCGACCTAGCGAAGGCGGGGGACCAGGACGCGGCGAACATGTGGTTTTTCCACAATCGCGCCAGCTACAAACGGCCGGAGCTCATCGAAGAGTATCTTCTCACGGTGGAGTCGGATACCCTTGCGATCGCCGCCGGTACGCTCCTGGGAGGTTTCTACGTCCCCGGTTCGCCGCTTGGCGCCAAGACCGAGGCCGAGCTGGTCGAACTGGCGAAGAACGGCGAGAACCTCGGGCTGCGAGTTGCTGCTGCCACTGCGCTCACAGCGATCTGGATCAAGGACCAGCCGTTGACGATCGACGAGACCGAGACGGAGATCCTGTCGGTCACGCTGGTCTATCCGGAACTGGCATTGGCCTATCAGGGGTACCTGGCGTACTTGTTCAGCCTCTAGGTAGGCGATAACGAAGGAGGTTCTCAATGAAGAACGTGCTGATTCTGGCGGGCCTGCTTCTCATCCCGTCGCTCGCTGTCTTCGGACAGGGATACGACACGATGCCGGCGGATGCTCGCATCCTTCCGATCGGCGTCGCGGGGACGGCCTACTCGGACATGGAGCTCGGCGTCCGCGGCGGAACGTTCACCCGCTCCACGATCGAAGATCCGAAGGCGTGGAACGCCAACACCGCTCACGAGACGAGCACCACGAGGTTCACGGCCTTGATGAGCTTGGGGCTGGTGAATCTCGACCACGTCACCGGCGCGATCGTGCCCGATCTGGCCAAGAGCTACGAGATCTCCGAGGACGGATTGGTCATCACCTTCCATCTTCGCGAGGGGATCAAGTGGTCCGACGGGGTGCCGATCACGGCCGACGACGTCGTGTTCTCATACAACGATCTTGTGCTGAACGAGGACGTCGACTGCAACTCGCGCGACGGCCAGATCCTCCCCGACGGGACGTTCCCGATCTGCGAGAAGGTCGACGACTACACGGTGAGGTTCACGCTGTCGACGATCTACCGGCCGGTCCTCAACTCCCTTGGCGTCCCCATCCAGCCGAAGCACAAGCTGGCGCAGTACGTCCACAAGCTCAACCCGGACGTTCCGGCCGGGACGTTCAACGAGACGTGGACGCTCGACACGCCGCTCGACGAGCTGGTTAGCAACGGTCCGTGGATCGTCACCGCCTACCAGCCGAACGTGAGCGTGACGATGGAGCGCAACCCCTACTACTACGCGTACGACCCGGCGGGGACGCAGCTTCCGTACTACGACAAGATCATCGACCAGATCGTGGCGAACGAGGACGTCCAGATGCTGAAGTTCCGCAACGGCGAGCTCGACGTGTACGGACTCCGCCCCGAGGACATCCCGATCCTTCTTCCCGAGGGAGCGTCGAAGGGCTTCACGGTCATGATCACGGACGATGCCGGATACGGAACAACCTGGATCTGCATCAACCAGGACATCGGGTTGGCCGACGGAACGAACGCGGAGAAGCGCGAGCTCTACCGAAACGTCGAGTTCCGCGAGGCGCTGGCTCACCTGCTCGACAAGGACACGATGGTCCAGAACGTCCTCAACGGGCTGGGTGCGCCGCAGTGGACCGGGCTCAGCGTGCCGTCTCCGTTCTACGCGGGGCGCGACTACTACGGCGGTCCGATCACCGAGAACGACGCCGTCACGTTCGAGTACGACCCGGCGCTGGCGGAGAGCATGCTCGACGCCCTCGGCGTGGTCGACCAGAACGGCGACGGGTGGCGCGATCTGCCGAGCGGAGCCCCGCTCACGATCGAGATCAACACCAACGACACCACCATCCGTGTCGCGTACTGCCTGATCATCCAGGACGACTTCCGCGCGGCCGGGCTGAACGCGAACTTCCAGGTCGTCGACTTCAACACGCTGGTGAACGTGTTGGTGGGAGGCACGGGCGATATCGTCCAGCTCGGTCTGACCGGCGGCGACGAGCCGAACAGTGGGAAGAACGTCTACACGTCTTGCGGCTCCCTGCACGCCTATCGGTACTCGGCGTGCGACGAGCCGGACGAGGTCGATCTGCGGATCAATGAGCTGATGAACCTCGGCGCGGGCACGTTCGACCTGGACGAGGCGTTCGGGTACTACAAGGAGTACCAGCAGCTACTGGCGTATCAGCTTGGATACGTGTACCTGTGTCAACCCACGTTCCAGTTTGCGTACTACGACTACGTCGGGAACGCGTTCAAGTCGAGCCCAACCTCGGTGGCCGGCGGGCGCAATGGACTGCTGACGGAGCTCTGCTTCGACAAGAGACTCTAAGTAGGCGGAGCATAAGGGGCCGCGGTTCGGGGAACTCGTCTCCCGCGCCGCGCCCCATCCTTTCCCTTACTCCATGCCGAGCGGAAGGTAGATAGATGCTGACGTACGTCATCCGACGGACGCTGTACATGATCCCGTTGCTGCTCATCGTCTCCCTCATCTCGTTCAGCCTGATCAAGGTCATGCCGGGGGACTACCTCACGACCGCGAGGATGAACCCGCAGATCACCGAGGAGACGTTGCAACGCCAGATCGAGCGGTTCGGCCTGGACAAGCCGTTTCTCATCCAGTACTGGTACTGGCTGAAGAACGTCGTCCGGGGAGACTTCGGCACGTCGTTCGACACGCGGATGCCGGTGTTCACGACCCTCTTCTTCGGGAACCGCCTGCTGTGGACCATTCTCATCGCAGTCACGACGTTGATCTTGACGTGGCTCTTCGCCATTCCGATCGGGATCTACTCGGCGACCCACCAGTACAAGCCGAGCGATCACGTGGTCACGTTCTTCGGCTTCCTGGGGCTGTCGATCCCCAACTTCTTCTTGGCGTTGGTGTTGCTGTGGATGCTCGTCGTGCTCTTCAGGGTCGGCAACTACGGCTTGGGCGTCGGCGGCCTGCTCGATGCCCGCTTCTTCGATCAGCCGTTCTCGTGGGCGAAATTCGTCAACTACCTGTGGCACCTCTGGCCGGTGTGGCTCGTCATCGGGACGTCCGGGATGGCCGGGCTGATCCGACTGATGCGGGGGAACCTCCTCGATACGCTGGCCCTGCCGTACGTTCAGACCGCCCGCTCGAAGGGCCTCACCGAGCGGGTCGTCGTCTACAAGCACGCGGTGCGAAACGCGATCAACCCGCTGATCACGGTCCTCGGGCTCTCCCTCCCCGGGCTGGTCGCCGGATCGATCGTGACCGCGATCGTGCTCAATCTGCCGACGGTCGGGCGCGCCTACTTCAGCTCGTTGCAGAGACAGGACGAGCCGGTGATCATGGGGGCGCTGCTCTTCTTCAGCCTGTTCTTGCTGATCGGGAATCTGATCGCGGACTTCCTTCTCGCCTGGGTCGACCCGCGGATCCGCTACGACTGAGCGCGGAAGCAAAGGAGATCGAGAACTCAAGATGGCACGGCGACTACGGCGCAGCACGGAGAAGGTCGAGACAGGCAGAGTCGACGGGGCCCCGAAGGAGTACGTCAGCCGCTCGCAGGGCCAGATGATTTGGAGCGCGTTCAAGCGCCATCGCGTGGGGAACGTCGGCACGGCGGTCATCCTGCTCTTCGTCGTTCTGGCGGTCTTCGCGGAGTTCATCGCGCCGTACCACTACGGAAAGCAGTACCGCAAGTATCCGTACTCCCCACCGTCCACGATTCATTTCCGCGACGAGAACGGCTCGCTCTCTCGGCCGTACGTCTACAAGACCGAGCGGACGCTCGACCCGACGACGTATCAGGTGGCCTACGTCGAGGACACGAGCAAGAAGTACTACATCCGGTTCTTCGTCCGGGGGGAGGCGGAGTACAGGCTGTTCGGGCTGATCCCGTCAAACGTTCACCTGTTCGGGGCGGTCGCGGACGACGGCTCGGAGGCGCAGGCCTTCCTGTTGGGGACGGACGCCCTCGGCCGCGACCTATTCACCCGATGCCTCGTCGGGAGCTGGGTTTCTCTCGCCGTCGGGCCGCTGGTCATCCTCTGTTCGTTCCCGATCGGGATCCTCTTGGGCGGCCTGTCCGGATATTACGGCGGCGGGGTCGACATGTTCATCCAGCGTCTCTGCGAGGTGATGCTCGCGATCCCGGGGCTTCCGATCCTGATGGCAATGGGGGCGGCGCTTCGGGGATTCGGTCTGTCGGCAGCGATGGTCTTCATGGGGATCATCGTTGCCCTGGCGGTCACTGGATGGGGCGGGATGTCGAGGGTCATTCGCGGCCAGGTCCTCGCTATCCGCGAGATGGACTTCGTCACCGCGGCGCGGGCCGCCGGCGCGGGGGACCTGCGCGTCGTCCTGCGCCACATCGTTCCCAACGTCACGAGCTATCTGATCGTCAACGCGACGCTGCTCATCCCCGGGATGATGCTCACCGAGGCGACGCTCAGCTTCCTCGGCTACGGGATTCAGGAGCCGATGACCAGTTGGGGCGCCCTGCTCACCGCAGCGACGAACGTCGGTGCGATCGAGCAACACCCGTGGATCCTGGTCCCCGGCGTGTTCATCGTCATCTCGGTGCTGGCGTTCAACTTCATGGGCGACGCCGTGCGAGACGCGGTCGATCCCTACTCGATCGTCTAGTCGGAGCGCGGTCGATCAACGGCCCTCGTTCGTCGCGGGCGAGGGTTCTTCTTTGCGGCTGGCGCGCGTCGTTAGACCGCCACTAAACTTGCTTCAGGACAGGAGATTCGGTATCCTATGGTGGTCGTTCGACTGAGGGGGTGGGGAATGGAACGGATCGAGCGAACGTTCATCGAAGACGAGATGGAGCAGTCGTACATCAACTACGCGATGAGCGTCATCCGCGGTCGCGCCATCCCGGACGTTCGCGACGGGTTGAAGCCGGTTCAGAGGCGGATCTTGTACGGAATGCGCGAGCTCGGTGTCACCCCGGGGAAGCCGCACCGGAAATCGGCCCGCGTCGTCGGCGAAGTGATGGGGAAGTACCATCCGCACGGGGAGCTGGCGATCTACGACACCATGGTCAACATGGCGCAGTCTTTCTCCTACCGGTATCCCCTCGTCGATGGGCAGGGGAACTTCGGATCGATCGACGGCGACCCGGCGGCGGCGACGCGCTACACCGAGGCGCGCCTGGCCCCGATCGCGATGGAGTTTCTCGACGAGCTCGACGAGGGGACCGTCGACTGGATCCCGAACTTCGACGACTCGCTCGAGGAGCCGGTCGTCCTTCCGGCCAAAGTCCCGAACCTGCTGATGAACGGCGCGTGGGGGATCTCGGTCGGGATGACGACCCAGATTCCGCCCCACCACGTCGGCGAGCTGATCGACGGTGTGATCGCGCTGATGGACAACCCGTTCATCACGATCAAGGAGCTGATGGAGCACATCCCGGGGCCCGATTTCCCCACCGGCGGGATCGTCATGGGGCGCGACGGGATCGAGGAGATGTACCGGACCGGCCAGGGGAAGATGACCGTCCGCGCCCAGGCGGCGATCGACGACGATCGGATCGTCATCACCGAGATCCCCTATCTCGTGCGCAAGTCGACGATCGTCGAGTCGATCGCCAACAAGGTTCGCGACGGGCAGATCGATGGCATCTCCGATCTGCGGGACGAATCGGACCGCGAGGGGTTGCGGATCGTCGTCGAGATGAAGCGCTCGGCGAACCCGAACGTGGTCCTGAACCAGCTGTACAAGTACACGCCGCTCGAGCGGACCTTTGCCGCGGTCTTCCTCGTCATCATCGACGGGAACCCGCGGACGCTGTCGCTGAAGGAGATCCTCAACTGCTTCATCGACTTCCGCCGCGAGGTCGTCCGTCGTCGGACCGAGTACCGTCTCGAGGTCGCCCGCAAACGGGCTCACATCCTCGAAGGCTACCGGACCGCGCTCGACAACATCGAACGCGTGATCGAGATCATCCGTAGCTCGAAGGACTCGCCGGCGGCGCAGAAGTCCCTGCAGAGCGAGCTGGCCCTGTCCGACGCGCAGGTCGAGGCGATCCTCCGGATGCGCCTGTCGCAGTTGACGGCACTCGAGGGCGAGAAGATCGACGCCGAGTACGACGAGAAGCTGAAGGCGATCGCTGGCTACGAGGAGATCCTCGGCAGCGACATCGTTCTCGACGGGACGATTCAGCGCGAGCTGCGCGAAATCGCCGAGCGGCACACCGACGCGCGGCGGACAGTGATCACCGACCAGAACGGGGACGTCGATCTCAGCGAGTTGATCCCCGACTACGACCTGATGGTGAGCGTGACGAACCGCGGGTACGTCAACGCGCCGCGAGCGATCGACTTCCGGAGCCAAGGGCGAGGCGGGAAGGGGGTCATCGGCCAACGGACGAAGGAGGACGACTATGTCCTCCTGACGAGCCTGGTCAACGCGCGCGATCAGCTCCTCTTCTTCAGCGACCAGCGGAAGGTCTACCGGACGCAGGGCCACAAGCTTCCGTCGATGAATCGCGACGCCGCCGGCAAGAACCTCCGCAGCTTCGTTCCGCTCGAGCAGGACGAGGTCGTTCGATCGATCCTTCCGGTGCGCAATTTCGACGACGTCGAGGAGGAGCTCTGCGTGATGTCGACGGCGAACGGGATCGTCAACAAGAACCGCCTGTCGGACTACGCCAACGTTCATACGGCCGGGATCAACGCGATCAACGCCGACGAGGACGATCGGCTCGTCTGGGTGGCGGTGACGGAGGGCGGCGGCGACATCATCCTCGCGACGCTCAACGGGCAGACGATCCGCTTCCACGAGTCGGACGTCCGACTGACGAAGCGGCCGTCGCGCGGCGTGATCGGGATCCGCCTCGACGAGGGCGACTGGGTGATCGGCATGGCCTGCCTCGAGCGCGACATCACGATGGACAAGAGGATCCTGATGGTCACCGAGAGGGGGTACGGGAAGCGCGTCTCGCTCGACGACTTCCCGCTCCAAGGACGAGGCGGAAAGGGCGTGCAGGGGATCAAGCTCGATGCCGAGTCCGGCGACCTTGTTTCGGTCGGAATCGTCTCCGATCAGGACGAGCTGATCATCACGACCGAGCAGCACGTGATCCGGATCCTGGCCGGTGACATCAACGTCTACCGCCGCTACGCCCGAGGGGTTCGGCTGGTGCAGCTGGAGGAGGACGACCGGATCGTCTCCGTCGTTCGAACGTAGGTCCTCATGGAAGACCGCTTCGCATCGCTCGCCGACGAGCTCGCACACGGAACCGACCAGCTCGCCCCTCGCGAGGACCTGATCGAAAAGCTGCGCCGATCGGAAGAGACCGGCGAACCGCTTCGGATCAAGCTCGGGATCGACCCCTCCGCCCCGCACCTCACCCTCGGCCATTCCGTCCCGCTGCGGAAGATGCGGCAGTTCCAGGACCTCGGCCACACCGGCGTCCTCGTCGTCGGCGACTTCACCCGGCGGATCGGCGATCCGTCGGGCCGCTCGTCGACCCGGGCGCTGATGACCGCCGACGAGATCGAGCGGAACATGGAGACGTACCGGGACCAGGTGTTCAAGATTCTCGATCCGGATCGGACCGAGTTTCGCTACAACTCCGAGTGGCTGGGGAAGCTGGATTTCGCCGACGTGATCCACCTGACGGCGAAGTACACGGTCGCCCGGATGCTCGAGCGCGACGACTTCGCGTTGCGTTACAAGGACGGTCAGCCGATCAGCGTCCTCGAGTTCCTCTACCCGCTGGCCCAAGCGTACGACTCGGTCGCGATCGAGGCCGACGTCGAGCTCGGCGGGACCGATCAGCTGTTCAACCTCCTCGTCGGCCGCGATATCCAGCGGGAATACGGGCAGGAGCCGCAGGTCGTGATGACCGTCCCGCTGCTGATTGGCCTCGACGGAGAGCGGGCGATGAGCCAGACGATCGGGAACTACGTCGGGATCAGCGAGCCGCCGAACGAGATCTACGGAAAGCTCCTCTCGATTCCGGACGGGCTGCTCCCCGAATACTTCGATCGGCTGACGGATGTGGACACGGGGGCGGAGATCGAGGAGCTGATCGAGAATTCGCCCCGCGACGCGAAGCGACGGCTGGCGCGCGAGATCGTCTCCATGTATCACGATCCGGCCGCGGCGGAGGCCGCGGAGGAGGAATTCGACCGGATCCACGTTCACCGCGGGCGTCCGTCGGAGATCGACCGGATTCCGCTCGACCGCTCCCTCGTCAAGGACGACGGGACGATCTGGATCGTCGATCTCCTCCAGGCGTCGGGCCTCGTCGGAAGCCGCGGCGAGGCGAAACGGCTGATCGCTCAGGGCGGGGTACAGATCAACGATGAGAGGGTCGCGTCGCAGGATCTCGACGTCCCGTTCGACCCGCCGGTCCTCGTCCAGGTCGGGAAACGGTCGTTCGCCGAGCTGATCTAGTTCTCACACGCTACAACGCAGAGTGGTGTGATATGGCCCGTGCCCTCGATCGGGACCACGACGGGCGGCTAGCGATCTGCGAATGACGGGTCGGCGTACTCGAGGTAGGCGACGATCCCGTCGTAGATGCCCTGCGCGATCGTCTGCTGGTAGTCGCGATCGGCGAGCTGCGTCCGTTCCGGTTCGTTGGTCAGAAAGCCGACCTCGATCAAGGCGGCAGGCATTTCGGCACGATGGAGGTACAGGTCCTGCGCGCGGACGCCCCGGTCGCGGGCGCCGGTCGCGTCGGCCACCGCGTCCTGCAGGATCTCGGCGAACTGCCAGCTCGGGGCCCCGGCCTCGATCGTGTCGGAGACCAGCGTCACGACGCCCGTGGCGTCGGGGTACTCGCACGCGTTGCTCTGCACGGACAGGTAGAGCGCCGCGTTCGCATCGTTGGCGACGGCGATCCGGTCCTCCAACGTCACGGAGATGTCGAGCGTTCGCGTTCTCTTGACGTCGAGCCGGTCGTCGGCCTCGATCAGGGTCGCGACGCGTTCCGTGATCGCGAGATTGACATCGGCCTCTCTTACGCCTTCACAGACGGCGCCCGGATCCCGGCCGCCGTGGCCAGCGTCGAGCACGATGAGGACGCGGCCGGATGCGGCCTCCCCGTGAGCGTCACCGCATCCGGAGAGGAGGCAGGCTCCGGTGCCGACGTGCGCGAAGATCAAGATGAGTGCGATGAACCGGAGACGATGCGTGCGCATGCACGAAGTATGGACGATCTCTGTTCTTTCATCGAGGTGGGATGGCCAAAACGCCCGCGACATCTGGACGCCCGACACACCCCGCATTCCCTGGCAGACGCTCGTCCTCGTCCAGGTCGGCAGGCGGTCGTTCGCCGAGCAGATCTAGGAACTGCACAAGCTGAACCGCAGAGGGCACGGAGCAGCGCAGAGAAGAGGTATAGGCTTTCACTCCTGACTTCTCGCGGTAGAGCAAGGGTGCATAGGCGAGTGACGAGTGTCCCTTGACACTCCTGAGGGTCAGACGTATACATGAATCGACCCTAATCCCTTCCCTACGGGGGAGGTTCGGCCCCGCTCTCGGGCGGGGCTTCTTACTTCCACGCCTGCGGGCACCGGATCATCCTGCCGGCTGCTCCGGGCACTTGAAGAGGCAGCTTGCTGGCTCTCAGATGCTTGACGCGCATTTGAATCTGCTGATCCACGGAGGAGCGCAGAGCGCGGCGGAGACATGGCTGGTGCCATTGATTGGAATTCGAAAATAAAGCTCTGACCCCTTATTCTCTTGATTGGAATTCGAAAATAAAGCTCTGACCCCTTATTCTCTTGCAGGCAGTAGCACGATCTGGATCGTCGACCTTCTCCAGGCTTCCGGTCTCGTCGGCAGCCGCGGCGAGGCGAAGCGGCTCATCCAGCAGGGCGGCGTCAAGGTCAACGAGGAGAAGTTCGACTCCCAGGACCTCGACGTCCCGTTCGATCCTCCGGACCTCGTCCAGGTCGGGAAGCGCTCGTTTGCCGAGTTCGTCTAGGAACTGCACAAGCCCAAATGCAGAGGGCGCAGAGAACTGCAGAATTGTGGTTTGTGATGTTATGAAAGCGCGCCTCCTTTGCCGGCAGTGGTGTACGCTGCCGGCACA
>CAZGXU010000039.1:0-19829 GCA_964530075.1 uncultured Thermotogae bacterium | reverse complement strand
TCGCGCGCGTCGTCGTCGACCCCGAGCGGGAGCGGGCGCTCTGGCGGGACGAGTGGCACGACGACTGGCCGGAAGGCCCGTCCGACCCGGACTACGTCCTCCTCCGGATCGACGGGATCCGCGGGCACTACCTCCGCGGGACGACCGGCGAAGCGGGGACGATCGATCTCACCGCGACCGCTGCTTGAGTCGCCGCCGGCTTTCGCGCTACGATGGGCACTCAGAAGAGCTGAGTGGCGAGGGTCGAAGACGCCCCGAAAAACCGCATGGTTCGAGGGGGCGCCCGTCGTCGAGCAGCTTGGGAGGCGCATCGGATGGAGTGGGTGTATCTGCTAATCGGGCTCGCCGTCGGCCTCGTCCTCGGCTGGGCGATCTTCCGCCTCCGGGAGCGGACGAGAGACCAAGCGCTGGACACGGCACAGGAGCGGATGAGGGAGGCCTTCACCGCGCTGGCCCATCAGGCGCTGACCTCGAACGCAGACCAGCTGCTCGCCCGGTCACGCGAGCAGCTGGCGGGCCTCCTGCAGCAGGTTCGCGGCGACTGGGGCACACAAAAGGAAGAAGTGAAGGGGCTCGTCTCCCCTCTAACCAAGGCCCTAGAAGCGATGGATCAGCACGTACGTGACCTGGAGCAGAAGCGCGAAGGCGCGTATCGATCGCTCGGCGAACAGCTTCGCTCGCTCGGCGACGCTCAGGCCGAGCTGCGGCGGTCGACCGTTCGGCTCGAGCAGTCCCTCAAGTCCTCGACCGCCCGAGGACGGTGGGGAGAGCTTCAGCTTCGCCGCGTCGTCGAACTCGCCGGAATGGCGCGCCACGTCGACTTCGAAGAACAGGTCTCCGGTGAACAGGGACGTCCGGACATGATCGTCCGTCTTCCGAACGAGGGGATCCTCCCGATCGATGCCAAGACCCCGGCCAACGCGTACCTCGATGCGTTGGAGCTGGAGGGCGCCCAGCGCGGGCAGAGGCTGATCGAACACGCCAAAGCGTTGCGGTCTCGAATCGTCGAGCTCTCGCGCAAGGCGTACATGGAGCAGTTCGAGAAGGCTCCGGAGATTGTCGTGATGTTCATCCCCTACGAGTCCGCACTGTCGGCTGCGTTCGAGCAAGACCCAGGCCTTCTGGAGTACGGAATCGAGCAGAAGATCCTCATCGCGTCCCCGGTGACGCTTCTCGCCCTCCTCCGTGCTGCAGCTTTCGGTTGGCAGCAGTACGAGATCGCCGAGAACGCTCGCCTGATCGCAGATCAAGGAAGGGAGCTTTACGCCCGCTTCCTGAACATCCTGAAGCCGGTCGCAGAGACCGGCGATCGCCTTCGGAAAGCCGTCGACGCATACAACAAGGCGATCGGATCGATCGAGTCCCGCCTCAAGCCCTACCTCGAGCGATTCCAGGAGTCGACCGTCTCGTCCTCCGACCTGCCAACGCTCGAGCCGATCGACGAGATGCCGCGGCTCCCGAACATGCCGGAGGAAGAAGACTAGTCCGATAGCATCTTGAGGATGTGCTTCGCCAGCGGATTCTTAGATCTCGCGATGCCGCGGTACCGGTTGGGAGACCTTCGTTCTGGGATTCTGATACCCGTCGTGACGGGCGCCATGCCGGATGAGGATACAACCCTTATTCTCGATCTGGCGGACCAGGTCACGTCGTTTCATGAAACGTGAAGCTCGGCGACGCGGCGGACCTCGGGAATCGCACCGCTCGTCAGATCCTGCCAGAGGTCCTTCAAGTTCTCTTCAAGCTCGCCTCTGGATTCGCCCTGCGTCCAGGTATCGGCGAACTCCTGCAGATACCCGATCCACGCGTCTTCGTGCTGCCAGTAGACGTACGGCATCGTCTTCATGCAATGAGCATACTTAGGTCTTCGAAACGCGGCAATCCGGTCGCGGCCGCTGCTGGCTACCAACCTCGATTCGGTTGGACTCCAGCCAGGACCGCCGCTCCTGACCGCCCGACGGCCGCATCTGCCATACCGTCTCCATTGGGCGAAGGATGGTGCTCCATCACAAGTCCGTAGCGCAGTCGAAGGCAGTCTCACGCTCAGATCCGAGCGAGGTGACCGGCGTGGATTCTATTTGCTCGTCAGACCTTGATCTCCACCAACATCGGTGTGTGATCAGATGGTTTGTCTCCTCGTCGCGGCTCGAGGTCGATCCAGGCTCTGATCGACCGATCGGCGAGCGGCTTCGTCGCCAGGATGTGGTCGACGCGCCAGCCTTTCCCTTCGGCGACGCCGTTCTTGGTCCGGTAGTCGAAATAGGTGTACTGCCCCGGATCGGGGACGTGCTTCCGGAACAGATCGACGAGGCCCCAGGCCTTGACCCCTTCGAGCGCCTCGGTGACCTGCGGGTTGAAGCAGACGTGGCCAAGGAGGTGCTTCGGGTCGTGGACGTCGATCGGCTCGGGAGCGACGTTCAGGTCGCCGGTCCAGAGGAGCGCCCCTCCGGGCGAGAAGCGAGCCTCGAAGTACGCGCGCAGGCGCGGGAACCACTCAAGCTTGTACGCGAACATCGGGTCATCCGGCGCGCGTCCCTGCGGGACGTACGTGTTGACAATCGAGATCCCCCTCACTTCCCCGACGATCAGGCGCGCCCCGTCGGCCGGACCGCCGTCGTCGAACCCGCATCGGACGTTCTCGATCGGCGTCCTCGACAGGATCGCGACACCGTTGTACGCCTTCTCCCCTCGAAAGGCGGCGCGGTAACCGGCCTCCTCGATCGCATCGACCGGGAACTCGGGATCCTGGACCTTCGTCTCCTGGAGGCAGACGACGTCCGGCCCGACCTTCTCCAGCCACGGCAGGAGCGCATGAAGGCGGGAGCGGATCGAGTTGACGTTCCACGTCGCGACGGTGAAGGGCATCGAATCCTCCTACGCGGGGACGATCCCGCTGAACGTCGTCACGTCGAGCCCCTCGGCGCGGAGGCGGTCGACGTACGGGTTGATCCCGACCGAGTCGCTCGCGATGTGCCCGGTGACGATCAGGTTCTTCGACCCGCCGACCTCGTCGACCAGTCGCTTCGCGTCGGCCGGACGGCAGTGGATGTAGATCACGGTGTCGATTCCGTGGTCGTAGTAGGCCTTGGCGACCGGGTACCCCCCGTTCGTCCCGGCCCCGTGCGAGACGACGACCTTCCCGATCCGGTTCTCCGGCGTCCCGACCCGGACCTCGATTTCGGTCGCGGCGTGGCGGAACTCGCCGAACGTCTCGTAGAACCGATCGACCAGCTCGGCGATCGCCGCGTCCTCATCCAATCCGGCGGCCGCCTCAGCCATCCTCCGTCGCCCGATCTCGTCGAGCGGGGTGTGGATGTTCAGGTACGGGATATCGAGAAGCCTCGCGACCGACGGATCGTGATCGTAGTTGGCCATCGAGCCCAAAACCCGCCGCTCCTCGACCGTCGCGCGCATCGTCTCCTCGGCGACGTCGTGCGGCACCCCGGCGCCGACCATCTGGTCGACGTGCCGCCGGAGGACCTCGTGAAATCGGAGCGTCGACGAACCGCCGACCGGATGGTGCGAGATCGCGCAGTCGTACCCTTGAGCCGACGCGATCACCAGCTCCGGCGCCTTCAAGTCGATCCCGAACAGGATCCGCTCGATCACGTCGCCGGGATGATGGATCGCGCTGTCTCCCGGAACCTCGTCGAGGCCGGCCATCTCCAACGCCAGCCGCATCAGCCAATCGGTGTCGGTGTTCACGAGCCCCCCTCCGGAACGCTGGCCCGATCCTCGTGGCTCGAAGCGCCCCAGAGCCCGTGCGGGACGGGCGTGAAGTCGCGCAGGTTCGAACCGCCGGTGAACTCGCGCAGGATCGAGTTGTCGGGGACGTTCTCCGTCGGATACGGATCGAACCACCAGAGGAGGGCGAGGAGACGCTCGGCCTCGATCCGGAGCCACGGCTGCTGGACCTGGAGCAGGAGCGGCTCGACCAACGGCTTGAGGACCGCGAGCTCGTAGCCGAGCGCCGAGTTGAACATCACGTCGGCCTCCTCCTGATACGGGAAGATGTTCCGCTTCTCGCCCTGGCGGACGTTCTCCCACAGCATCAGCGTTTCCGCGGCCGAGTACCCGCGGTAGTGCGCGTCGCGAACGATCCGACGGATCAGGCGCGTGTCGGTCGTCGAGACGCGGTTGTGAACGTCGAGGTTGATCTGCGTCAGCGCGCTGATGAAGACCCGGAAGGGGTCCTTCACCGGGCTGACCTCCCTCAGCTGCGGGTTCAGGCCGTGGATCCCCTCGACGAGGATGATCTGATTCTCCGACAGGCGGACGGTCGGTCCCTCCTGCCTCGTCCCGGTCTGGAAGTCGAAGCGCGGGAGCGTCACTTCCTCCCCGGCGACGAGGCGCCGCAGGTCCGCTTGAAACTGCGGCAGGTCGAGCGCGTCGAGCGAATCGACATCGACCTTGTCCCCGAACCGTTCGGCCAGGATGTCCCGCGAGTGGAAGTAGTTGTCCATCGCCAGCGGGAACGGATGGAGACCGTTCGCCAGAAGCTGGATCGCCAGGCGCTTCGAGAAGGTCGTCTTCCCCGACGCCGACGGCCCGGCGATGAAGACGAGTTGGACGCCCTTGTCGCGGCGGGCCGAGATCTGCGAGGCGATCTCGGCGATTCGCTTCTCGTGGAGCGCCTCGGCGACGAGGACGACCTGCTCGATTCGGCCGGTGCGGATCGCCTCGTTCAGCGACACGACGTCGCGCATCCCGAGCAGCCCGAGCCACTCCCCGTACTCGTCGAAGACGTCGCGGAGCGCCTTGAACTTCTGGGGCGGAAGGAGCTTCGTCGGGTCCTCGCGCAGCGGGAAGCGGAGGATGAACCCGTCGGCGAACGGCTCCAGGCCGAAGACCTTGAGGAACCGGGTCGACGGGACCATGTAGCCGAAGAAGTAGTCGGAGGTCCCGTTCAGCGCGTACATGTGGAGGTGATCGACCTTCCGCGCTTCGAGGAGCCGGACCTTCGCCAGCTCCCCGCGGGCGGTGAAGATCTCTCTCGCCTCCTCGATCGTGGCGCGTCGGCGGACGATCGGGCGATCCTCCCGGACCAGTTCGAGCATCCGATCCTTGATCCGAGCGAGCTCCCGCGCGGTGAACGACTTCCGCCCCTCGACGCGGCAGAAGTAGCCGCCGTGCGGAACGGAGTACTCGATCCGGACCTGCACATCGGGGAAGAGCTGCGAGACGACGACGACGAGGAGGAACGAGAGGCTCCGGCTGTAGATCTGCATCCCGTCCGAGTCGGACAGGCGGATCGGAGTCACGACGGCGTCCCCCTCGACCGGGCACGCGAGTTCGCGAAGCTCGTCCTCGACGATCGCGGCGACCGCGGGATTCCCCTCGTCCGGGTACGCGACGCGGAAGACTTCGCCGAGCGGGATGTCCCGCTCGACGTCGTAGACCCGTCCGTCCGGGAGCCGGACCTGGACGGTCGGACGGAGTTCCGCCTCTCGCACCGGGCTCGACCGTCGATTCATCCCTTCGTCCCCTTCGTCGAAGTCCCCGCGACCGGGGACGGTAGTCTACCCGGTCACCCCGAGAATCGGAAAGACGCTCTCTCGCAGCGCCCCGATGGTCCGGTCCAGGTCTTCGAGGACGGCCTCGTCGGTCGGGGTCCGGTCGATGTCCCCGCGGAGCTTCGAGATCGCGACATGGTACCGCGCCGCCGAGGTGAGCCACGCGTCCGGAATCTCGTCGGGAAGATCGGTCCCCGCGATGATCGACCAGGCAAGGGTCCACGCGCGGACGACGTTGCTCACATCGTACCCGCCGCCGCCGAGCGCGAGCCACGGGATCCCGACGTCGCGGAGGGCCCGGACGTTCCGCTCGAACTGTCGGAGGCTCATCCGGAGGTTCGCCACGACGTCGCCGACGACGGCGTCCGATCCCAATTGCGTGACCAGAACGTCCGGCCCGTACGCGCGGAGGACCGGGAGCACGACCTTGGCGAACGCCCTTTCGTACGCCTCGTCCCCGGCGCCGGGCTGGAGCGGCACGTTGACCGAGGTCCCCCGCCCGGGCCCCTGGCCGATCTCCTCGACGAAGCCGGTCCCGGGGAAGATCGTGTACCCCGTCTGATGGACGGAGACCGTCAGCACTTCGGAGGTCGTGTAGAAGGCGTGCTGGACGCCGTCGCCGTGGTGGGCGTCGATGTCGACGTAGGCGACCCGGTTCCCGGCGCGAACCAGCGTCTGGATCGCGAGGACGGCGTCGTTGATGTGACAGAACCCCGACGCGCGGGACGGCATCGCGTGGTGAAGCCCGCCGGACATGTTGAACGCCCGGTTCGCCCGGCCGGACAGGATCTCCTCGGCGCAGACGATCGACGCCCCCGCGACGCTCATCCCCCAGTCGTAGACGTCCGGGAAGACCGGATTGTCGGACGTACCGAGGCCGTGCGCGAACAGGTTCGGGACCCACATCCCGTCGCTGGCGACCCGCAGCGTCTCGAGGTAGCCCTGCGAGTGGAAGCCCATCGCCTCCTCCTCCGTCGCCTCGCGAGGCGGGAGGACGTAGACGTCCGGGCGGTCGACGAGCCCGTAGGCCCGGATCAGATCGTACGCCAGCCCGAGGCGGTAGATCTTGAACGGGTGGTAAGCTCCGAATTCGAATCGAAGGAGCGACGTCGGATCGATCAGGCAATGCCTCGACATGCTCGCTCCCTTCGATTCGCCGGTGTCGCTAGAACGGCCAGAGTTCGATCAGGTCATCGGCTTCGAGACCCCACGGATCGACACCGAGGGCCATGATCCCCGAGGCCGTCTCGGCCACAGCATACAGCGTTCCGTCCCATTCGAACACCGTTGCGCCCGGTTGCGCGAAGGAAGCGGGAACCTCGACGAGGGCGAGAACGTGATCCGGAAAGGTGTCGCCGTCGGTGTCGACGAACGCCAGTTGGCAAGGGACGGCGCGTGCCTTCAACAGGCTGACGTACAGGATTGCCGTGTCCTCACAGTCGCCCTCGCCGTCGACGAGGGTCTCGATCGGGTAGAGCGGCCACTCCACGTCGGGTGGATCGGGCGCATAGGCGATCGCGCCCTGGACGAACGCCAGTGCGTGCTCGGCGAAGACGACCCCGGCGCCCCCGGCGCGTGCCCGCAGGGCATCCGCCAGGTCCTCCAGCGTCGGGTCATCGAGCGGATCCGCGACGAACGCCCCGTAGTCGTAGTTGTCGACGAACGGGGTCCGGAGCCGCCCGCGGTAGGTTAGATAGAGGTCCCACGGAAGGAGGGCGTCGAGGCGCTGCTCGGCGCCTTCCCACGTCCAATCGAACGGAACGACGACGTATCCCTCGGGCACGTCGAGCACGTCGATCGTCCCGATGGCGGCGTCCTCGTGGCCCTCCGCATCCGCGATTCGCAGGATCACGTCGTAGGTCCCGGCGTCCTCGTACGAGTGCGTCGTCCTTGCGCCCGAGCCGCTCGCCCCGTCGCCGAACGACCACGAGTAGGTCAACGCATCCCGGTCCGGGTCCATCGATCCGGACGCGTCGAAGGAAACCTCGAGCGGCCGGTAGCCCCCATCGGGCGTCGCCGTGAAGGCTGCGATCGGCGCTCGATTCGTCCGTAAGAGCGTGCAGCCGCTCAGTGCGATCGCCCCGAGAGCGAGCGCACCGAGGCAGAGAATGGTCCGAGCTGTCGTTCCCCTCATCATGGCACGGAGCGATTGTAGTCCCTCGACCGACCTGGCTCAACAGAAAGCCTTTTCCGATGCAGATTCTCGCCCGGTCTTCCCTTTGACCCAGGATTTCATCTATGCTACCATCGGTCCCGCCAAGGGGGCGGCGTATGTACATGATCATCGTAGGGGCAGGGAGCATCGGGACGAGCCTGATCGACATCTCCGTCAAGGAGAAGAACAACGTCGTCATCGTCGAGGCGAGCCCGGAGCGGGGGCGCGAGATCAGCTCGAAATACGATGTCACCGTGTTGACCGGGAACGCAACCTCGGCGGAGACCCTCCGCGAGGCCGGGTCCGAGCGGGCCGACGCCCTCATCGTGACCACCAGCGACGACGCCGTCAATCTGATGGTCGTCTCGATCGCCGCCGATCTGGGGATCCCGTCGATCGTGTCGATCGTCAACGACGAGGAGCACGCCGATTTCTTCCGCAAGCTCGGCGCGAACGTCATGGAGAACCCGGAAGACGTCGTCGCCCATCACCTGTACAACGCCGTCAAGCGGCCGAGCGTTCAGGACTTCGCGATGCTGCCGCAGGACGCGCAGATCTTCCGGCTTCAGGTGAGCGCCGAATCGCCCCTGATCAACCGGTCGGTCTCCGACGCGGTCAAGCGGGAGATCATCCCCGCGTCGATGCGGATCCTGGCGATCGATCGGGCCGGAGATCAGTCGATCCCTTCCGACGACACGATCGTCGAGGAGAACGACGTCCTCACCTTCTTCTCGCTCGATCCGGTCGGCGATGAGCTGATCGAGAAGCTGACCGGATGAGCCCCTCCATCTTCCGCACGCGACAGGACCTGTACATCATCCTGCGGGACTTGGGCCTCCTCGTCCCGGTCGTCGGGATCATGGCGACCGTCTCTCTCATCGTTCCGGCCACCTTCGGAGAGGGCTTCGCGTTCGCCCCCCTGGCGATCACCGCCGCGATCTCGTTCGCGCTCGGCGCGGGGCTCTACCTCCCGTGCCGGAAGGCCGGCGAGGCCGAGCTGAAGCACGGGATGATCATCGCCGCCTTCGGATGGCTGCTGGTCGCCGCGCTCGGCTCGCTCCCGTTCGTCCTCACGGCGCTGTTCGCGGAAGGAAACGGCGCGTCCGAGACGCTCCTCTACTTCAAGGACCCGGCGAGCGCGTTCTTCGAGGCGGTCTCGGGATACACGGGAACCGGCCTGACGATGGCCGGCCGCGCGGACCTGCTGCCGAGGACGCTTCAATGGTGGCGGAGTTTCACCGAATGGATCGGCGGGATGGGCGTGATCGTTCTGATGCTCGCGATCCTCGCCGGCCCGCGCCCCGGTGCGGCGCGCTACAGCCTGTATTACGCCGAGGCGCGCGGCGAGAAGATCCATCCGAGCATCACGTCGACGCTTCGGACGATGTGGTGGATCTTCCTGTTGTACACGTTCATCAGCGTGGTCGCGCTGTGGGGGGCCGGGATGCCGATCTGGGAGTCGATCAACCACGCGATGACCGGGATCTCGACCGGCGGATTCACCGTCACCGACAACAGCATCGCGTCGTACGGCAGCATCGCGATCGAGCTCGTCCTGATCCCGATCATGCTCCTCGGCGCGATCAGCTTCGCGGTCCACTACGAGATGATCCGCGGGAAAGGGCGGATCCTGTGGGAGGACTTCCAGACCCGCTGGTTCTTGGCGCTCGTCCTGATCGGCGTCACCTTCCTGTCGCTCGAGAACCTACCCGTGATCGGAGGGGCCTCGACCCTGCGATATTCGTCGTTCCAGCTCGTCTCCGCCATTACGTGCACCGGATTCCAGTCGGCCGACCTGAGCGTCTGGAGCCCGACTGGAAAGCTCCTCCTCGCGGCGGCGATGTTCATCGGAGGGGCCGCCGGATCGACCGCCGGAGGGATCAAAGTCATGCGGATGCTGATCCTGATGAAGGGTGTTCAATGGCGGTTCCGGAAGATCGTCTCACCGCGAAAGGCAATCGTCCCGTTCCGGATCGGCGTTTCGACGATCGACGAATCCGAAGTCGGGCAGCGGTTGGAGGACGCCTCGTTGATCACCTTCCTCTGGCTGATCTTCCTCGGTCTGGGAATCGTCGTCCTCCTGCACACCGTCTCGGCGGAGTACACGCTCTCCGACGTCGTCTTCGAGGTGGCGAGCGCGCAGGGGAACGTCGGCCTCTCGGTCGGGATCACCCATCCGACGATGTCCCTGGCGAGCAAGCTGATCCTCTGTTTCAACATGTGGATCGGGCGGCTGGAGATCATTCCGGTGCTGATGCTCGCCCGCGCCCTCTTCCGCGGCGTGCAGTAGCCGGTCCGCCGGACGCCCACGAAACGCCCATGCCTTCACGGTATACTTGGGCCAGCCCCGATGAATGAAGGAGGACGCGTGTTCCGTAGAAGCCTGTTCGTCTGTTCTGTCGCCGTGATCGCAGCATCCACCGTCGCGCTCGCCTACGACCGGTCGGAGTTCCTCTTCCTCGACGAGATCGAAGTCGGGATGACCGGTGTCGGCAAGACGATCGTCGCCCAGGACGTGATCGACGAATTCTCCGTCGAGGTCCTCGGGATCATCGACCAGCCGGGGACGCTGTCCGACTTCATCGTCGTCCGCGTCAGCGGCGAGGCGATCGGCCGCGCCGGCGGCATCGCGCAGGGGATGAGCGGCAGCCCGATCTACATCGACGGGAAGATGATCGGCGCCCTCAGTCGCGCGGGTAGCTGGTCGAAGGAGATCACGCCGATCGGCCTCGTCACCCCGATCGAGCCGATGCTCGAGGTCGTCGACACCGCGAGCGCGGCGCCCCTCGCCGGCGCGCCGGACGAAGCGTCCGTCCTCCGCGACGTCGCCGTGGTCGAAGGGCTTCTGCCCCCCGAGCCTTCTCTCGTCGCCGCGCTGCCCGACGCGATCTTCGCCTATCCGGTCGAAACGCCGCTGATCGCCGCGGGCCTCTCGGGTCGTGCGCGCGACCTGCTGATGGACGGCGCCACGGCCGAGCAGGCGCCGGACGGTTGGATCGGCGAGTTCCTCCCGGTCGATGTCGGGCGCGCGTTCGAAGGACTGTCGGCCTTGAACCTGACCCTGTTGCCGATGGCCGCGTACCAGCCGGCCACGTCCTCCGTCGAGGCCGACAGCCTCGAGCCGGGGAGCTCGATCGGCGTCGCCCTGGCGACGGGGGATCTCGAGATCGGCGCGCTCGGGACCCTGACCTACCGCGACGGGGACACGCTCGTCGGATTCGGACATTCGTTCATCGCGAACGGCGCGTCGCGCTTCCCGATGACGACCGTGTCGATCATCGACACGTTGAAATCGTTCGAAGCATCGTTCAAGCTCGGTACGCTCGGCGATACCGTCGGGACGATCTTCGAGGATCGGACCGCGGCAGTCGGAGGCCGGATCGGACCGATGACCGACACGATCGAACTCTCCTTGGGCGTGCACGACCTCGATCGGGGCGCCACGGAGAACTACGAGGTCGGGCTGGTCGACGAGCCGCGCCTGATGCCGGAGCTCCTCCTTTCGACCGGATTCGAGGCGATCGATACGACGCTCGACCGGATCGGCTCGGGGACGGTCGAGGTGACGTATCAGATCCTCGGCGACGGGATGCCGACCCCGCTGGAGCGGACCGACATCTTTCTCAGTTCCGTCGACGTCGCCGTCTACCCGCCGTGGCAGTTGGCGGGGATCGTCGCCTTCCTGCAGTACAACGCGTTCGACGACCCGAAGATCACGCGGATCGCCGCGTCGATGGCGATCACCGAAGAGATCAAGGCGATCCAGATCAACCACCTCGAGATCGACGACTCGATCTACGCGCCGGGCGACGCGGTTCACTTCCAGCTGGAGCTCCAGACCTACCAAGGTGAGACGCGCACCGAAGAGGGGGAGATCGTCATCCCCGACGACCTGTACTCGAACCACGTCATCGTCCGCGCCTACGGCGGGCCGCGGTACCTCGAGGGAGGGGAATCCCCGCCCTCGTTCGTCGATCTCGCCGATGTGATCGACGCCGTCGAGTCGCTCCCGAGCTACGACCGGCTCACGGTGGAGCTGTTCGCCATCGATCCGTACTCCCCCTACAGTGACGCGCTGTACGGCGTGACGGAGGTGACGTACGACTTCCCCGGGTACGTCGTCTACGACGAGCGAGAAGCGACCGCACTGCTGACCGAGTCGCAGGCCCCGGCCAGCGGTACTAGTACCGAGGACAAGACGCAGACAGCGCCGAACTGGTGACCGATGTATCCGGTCGGCGAGATCGCGACGATCGTCGGCGGGCGCCTCCTCCGCGGCGACGGGGCGACGCCGAGGCGGGTCGTCCACGATTCTCGTGACGTCCTGGAAGGCGACCTGTTCGTCGCCCTGAGCGGACGTCGGGCCGACGGCCACGCGTTCCTCTCGGACGCCTTCGCTCGCGGGGCGTGCGGCGCGATCGTCTCGGATCCGTCGTCGGCGCCGGACGGCGCCCGCAACCTGGTCGTCGCCGAGGACGTCCTCGCCGCGCTCGGGCGTCTCGCGGCGGCGTGGCGCGGCGCGATCGACGCGACGTTCGTCGGGATCACCGGGAGCAACGGGAAGACGACGACGCGGTCCCTCCTCGCTCACCTGCTGGGAGGATTCGGCGAGACCCGCCCCGTCTTCAACGCGCCGAAGAACTACAACACCGAGGTCGGTCTCCCCCTCGCCCTTCTCGCGATGCCCGAGACGGCGTCGATCGGCCTGTTCGAGCTCGGCGCCGACCGCCCGGGCGACATCGCGTCGTTGGCCGGCATCCTCGCCCCCCGGATCGGCCTGATCACGTCGGTCGGACCGAGCCACTTGGACGCCTTCGGCTCGGTCGAGGCGGTTGCAGCGGAGAAGGGGTCGCTGATCGAGGCGCTGCCGGAGCGCGGATACGCCGTTCTCAACGCCGATTCGCCGTACCTACGCCGCCTGGCGGAGGGAGCGCCCCGTCGCTGCGTCCTCGCCGGCCTCGAGCGGGGCGAGATCCGAGGGCGGCTCGCGCGCGATGTCCCGGATCTCGACCTCGTCGTCGACGATCCGCCGATGCATCTCGTCTGTCCGCTGATCGGGAGGCACAACGCGGCCAACCTCCTCCTCGCCGCGGTGACGGCCGATCGGCTCGGCCTGCCGGCGGACACAATTGAGGAACGCGCGAGGACGTTCGCCCCGGTTCCGCACCGCCTTCAACCGATCCCGGCACCGTTCGGAACGATCCTCGACGATACGTACAACGCGAACCCGGCGTCGACCGCCGGTGCACTCCGCGCCCTCGCCCGGCTCGGGGACGACGAGACGCGCCGCGTCTTCGTCTTCGGCGAGATGCGCGACCTCGGCCCCGAGGCCGATCGCTATCATCGCGAGATCCTCGATCTCGCGGTCCACCTCGGGATCGACGCGATCCTCCCGGTCGGCGCACGGGCGGTCGGCGCGTGCCGAGAGCGTTCGTCCCCCGCGATCACGATCGTCGATCGGGACGAACTCGACGCCACCATCCGAAGCCTGTGCCGGGATGCGCGGCACCCCTTCGTCCTCGTCAAGGGCTCGCGCGCGCTGGAGCTCGAACGGCTCGTCGATCGTCTCGTGGAAGGCGGGGTGTAGCCGGCCGGCCGTTCACGGAGTCGCGGTGAATCCCAGCCCTTCGAAGACGGAGCGATCGGAGTACGGCACGAACGCCGCTCCGACGATCTGGTACGTCTCGTGTCCCTTCCCCGCGACCAGAACGACGTCCCCCGACTCCGCCCGCCCAACGGCGCGACCGATCGCCTCGGCCCGATCGACCACCCGCTCCCATCGTCCGCCCGTCGGGCGGAGGCCGGCTTCGATCTCGTCGAGGATCGCCTCGGGATCCTCATGCTTCGGGTTGTCGGAGGTCAGGATCGCCGAATCGGCGAGTCGGCCGGCGATCCTCCCCATGATCGGGCGCTTCCCACGATCGCTCTCTCCCGGGCATCCGAAGACGACGGAGAGCCGCCCCGCCTTCGGGCGGACGGACTCCAGCGCTCGCCGGAGCGCGGCCGGCGTGTGCGCGAAGTCGATGACGCCGATCACCCCGTCCGAGCGCGAGAAGAACTGAAGCCTCCCTTCGAGGGCCGGAGCGCGGCCGAGGCGGTCGGCGACCTCCGGCAGCGGGACGCCGCAGAGCAGCGCGACGCTCCCCGCGGCGAGCGCGTTCATCAGGTTGTGCCGCCCCGGGTGTGGAAGGCGGACGCGAGCCCGCTCTCCTCGCCACACGAGGGTCGCTCGTGCACCCCGCGGCTCGCATTCGGCGTCCATCGCCCGGAGATCGCTGCCGGCGCCGAATCCGTAGCGCACGGCTTCGGCTTCGCAGCCGGCGAGAATCGCCTCGCCGGATGGGTCGTCGGCGTTGACGACGGCGTGCGACGTCCCCGCCAGTCCGGCGAACAGGAGCCGCTTCGCGCGCAGGTAGGCGTCCATCGTGCCGTGCAGGTCGAGGTGGTCGTGCGTCAGGTTGGTGAACAGGCCGATGTCGAAGTCGATCGCGCCGAGGCGGTGTTGCTCCAGTCCGATCGAGGACGCTTCGACGATCAGGCTCTCCGTGCCGGCGTCCCGTGCCTCGGCCGCGACCCGCTGGACGATCCGGCTCGACGGCGTCGTCACCGCCGGCAGCCCGCGGGCCTCGTTGGCCAGGGTCCCGATGACGACGGTCCGGTCGGCCCCGAGCAGGTGGGCGGTCCAGTGACAGACCGTCGTCTTCCCGTTCGTCCCGGTCACCCCGACGGTGAACAGCGACTCGGTCGGCCGGCCGTGGAACGCGGCGGCGAGCGGCGCGAGGGCGGCTCGCGCGTCCTCCACGCGGAGATGCGGGACGGAGATTTGGCTGTCGCGCTCCGACACGACGGCTACGGCCCCCCGTGCGACCGCCTCGGGAATGTAGTCGCCCCCGTCGTGCACCGCGCCGGGGATGGCGACGAAGAGAGCGCCGGGACGGACGGCGCGGGAGTCCTCGCAGACGTCGGTGACGGTCACGCCATCCCAGCCGGGGGACGGCGCGACGCCGATCGCAGCGGAGAGCTCAGCGAGCACCGGCGCCAAGGTCCCCTCCCATCCGATAGACGTAGATCGGATGGCCGCCCCGCGCCTCTCCGACGACGTCCGGCTGCCATCCCCACATCGGGTGGTAGTACGAGACGATCCGCGCGCCCGGTCTCAGCTGGCGGCGGAGGCGCTCCTGGAGCCGGAAGTTCGCCGTCGCGGAGAGGAAGAGGACGACCACGTCCGCGTCCGATACGTCTGCCGTGTACATGTTCCCCCGCCGCACGTGTGCGCGGTCGGAGACCCGTGCGAAACGGATCCAGAACTTCGCCACGAGGACGCGGAACGGGTCGATTTCGACCCCGGTCGCGCGCGCGCCGAACTCCTTCGCCGCGGCGACGACGATCCGCCCGTCGCCGCAGCCGAGGTCGACGACGTGCTCATCCGGCTGGACTCCGGCGAGGAACAGCAGGCGACGGAGCGTGACGCGATCGGTCGGCTGCCACAGGGCGTCGAGCGTCAGGTTCCACGCGATCCAAAGGAGCGTGATCCCGCCGACGACGATGCCGATCGCCCGAGCCATCTAGAACTGGGCGAGCAAGCCGCCCTCGAACACCGGACCGGTGCTCCAACCGACTCCCGACCGACGAACGAGGTAGCGCGCCTGGAGGAAGAGCTGCACGACGTCCAACGGTGCCGCGCGCAGACCCGCGATCCCCTCGACGATCAGGCCGGTGGAGAAGGGCGGGGGGGTCAGTGCGGCGCCGATCCCGATCCCGAGGTACGGGTCGAGTGGCGGTACGGCCCAGTGAGTCAGGAGATCCATCGTCACGAGCATCAACCCTGCGATGTGCGGCGTGGCGAACCCGACCTGCGCGCGGACGTCGATCGACCGATTGATCGGGGTCTCCGTCAACGCGCTGACGAGGATTAACCCGGACACCTCGTAGCCGACGCCGAGCCCGATCGTCACCGCCTGGAGACCGACTCCGATCAGTCCGGCCCCCAGGAGGACCGCCAGCGAAGCGATTGCCCACTTCATGTTGCCCCCCCCTCACAAATCCCATCTCGCGCAACGCGGAACGTCTAGATGTCGAGGGCCGTGATCTTGTCGCTGTTCTCCCAGATGAAGTCCCGCCGTTGCGCGACGTCGTTTCCCATCAGCGTCGAGAAGATCTCGTCGGCCTCCAGAGCATCGCGGATCTCGATCTTCTTCAGGATCCGATCCTCGGGGTTCATCGTCGTTTCCCACAGCTCCTTCGGGTTCATCTCCCCGAGCCCCTTGAACCGCTTCAGCGCCAGGTTCCCGGTGTGCTCTTCCCGGTAGCGCCCGAGCTCGTCGTCCGAGTGAAGGTACACGGTCGACTTCCCGTTCTTGATCTGATAGAGCGGCGGTTTCGCGATGTAGATGTGCCCCTCCTCGATCAGCTTCGGAAGGTAGCGGAAGAAGAACGTCAGGATGAGCGTGCAGATGTGCGCGCCGTCGACATCGGCGTCGGCCATCACGATCAGCTTGTGGTAGCGGAGGCGATCGAGCGAGAACTCCTCGCGGATCCCCGTCCCGACCGCGGTGATCATCGCCTTGATCTCCTCGTTGTCGAGGAGCTTCGACAGGCGCGCCTTCTCCACGTTGAGGACCTTCCCGCGCAGGGGGAGGATCGCCTGGAAGTTCCGATCGCGCCCCTGCTTCGCGCTCCCCCCGGCCGAGTCTCCTTCGACGATGAACAGCTCCGACGCCGCCGGGTCGCGGTTCGAGCAATCGGCGAGCTTCCCCGGCAGCGCGGTGGCGGCGAGCGGTCCCTTCCGCCGCGCCATCTTCCGTGCCTTCGCCGCCGCGAGGCGCGCCCGGCCGGCGCCGACCGACTTCTCGATGATCGTCCGCGCCACCTTCGGCTTCTTCCCGAAGAAAAGCGTGAGCTGCTCCTGGAGGACGCCGCCGACGAGGCCCGCCACTTCCGGATTGCCGAGCTTCGTCTTCGTCTGTCCCTCGAATTCGGGATTGGGAATCTTGATGCTGATGATAGCGACGAGCCCCTCCCGGATGTCCTCACCGCGGAGGTTCGGGTCGCTCTTCCGGAGGATCTTCTTCTCGCGCCCGTAGTCGTTCATGTACTTCGTCAGCGCGCTCTTGAACCCGGTGAGATGCGTCCCGCCGTCGATCGTGTTGATGTTGTTGGCGAACGCGTGGATCGACTCGTCGTACGACCCGGTCCACTGCATGGCGATTTCGATCTCGACCCCCGATTCCTTGCCCTGGAGGTGGATCGGCTTCGGATGGAGCGGCTCCTTCTTCGCCGCCAGCTCGGCGACGAACGAGGCGATCCCTCCCTTGTTCTGGAACTTCCGGGTGACGCCCGCCGCTTCGTTCTCGAGGACGATCGAAAGGCCGCCGTTGAGGTACGACAGCTCGCGAAGCCGGTGGGACAGCTTCGGCATGTTGTAGTGGAACTCGCCGAAGATCTCCGAGTCGGGGAGGAACGTCGTCGTCGTTCCGGTCCGCTTGGTTGTGCCGACGACCTCCAGTTCGGTCGTCTTCTCTCCGCGCGAGAACTCCTGCCGATGCACCTTCCCCTCGCGGTGAACCTCGACCACCAGATGCTCGGAGAGGGCGTTGACGACCGAGACGCCGACGCCGTGAAGCCCGCCGCTGACGTGGTAGCTCTTGTTGTCGAACTTCCCGCCTGCGTGGAGGGTGGTCATCACAAGCTCGACCGCGGGGATCCCGGACTCGGGGTGGATCCCGACCGGCATGCCGCGACCGTTGTCGGTCACCGTCACCCGGTTGTCGGCGTGGATCTTGACCTGAATCTCCGTGCACGCTTCGACGAGGGCCTCGTCGATGCTGTTGTCTACGACCTCCTCGATCAGATGCATCAGGCCGGACTGTCCGGTGCTCCCGATGTACATCCCGGGGCGAAGGCGAACCGGCTCGAGATCCTCGAGAACTTTGATCTGGTCGGCCTCGTAGGCCTGCATTGGCCGCGCTTGCTTTGCCATCTCACCACCCGGTGCAATTGTATCGAAACGCGGTTGGGAGTTCAATCACAGGCGTTCGGCTTGAGTTGCCCGACCCCTATCTGTAAGATCCATGAAACCCCTTAGAACAAGTTCTACCCTTATGGTGGCAGGGGCGCGCATGAAAGAGGAAAGAGGAGCGAACAACAGGCTGCCGAACCGCCGTATGATCCCGTTTCTGTCCGGATTCGCGCTCGGCAACTCGGGCGACATGTTCACTCAGGTCGCCGTCCTCTGGACCGGTCTATCGCTGTCGGGGAACGCGATTTCGCTTGCCGGCCTCGGCGGCGCGTGGACCCTGGCGTCGGCCGTCATGAATCTCGTCTCCGGTCCGATCGTCGACCGCTTCAACCGCCGGAACGCGCTCATCTGGCTCCATGGGGGCCTGGCGTTGCTGAGCCTCGCGCTGTTTGCGGCCGCCCAATCCGGCCACATCCGGATGTGGCACCTGTGGGGATACTTGGTCGGGATCTCACTGTTCGGCGTGCCCTGCGACATGGCGTTCGACTCGCTCCTGCCGGATCTGGTAAGAAGGGACCGCTTGGTTCGGATCAATGGACTGCTTCAGTCGTGGGGGATGACCGACAATCTGGTCGAAGCGGCCCTCAGTGGCGTCGTCCTCGCCCTCTGGGGACCGGCGCCGATCTTCCTGTTCAACGGGGTGATGTACGTGTTCGGCTCGGTCTCGGCGCTCTTCGTCCCGGCCTCGTTCGCCGCCGTCGTTCCCGGCGAGAAGGTGAAGCGATGGAGCCCGTGGGCCGACCTCCGTCTCACCCTCCGCTATGTCGTTCGCGAACCGCTCCTCCGGCGCTACATCGTGCTTGGACGGATCGGGGGGCTGATCTTCGCCCCCCTCTTCTTCATGCCCCCGCTCGTGGCATCGGCACTCTCCATGGGCTCGGAGGGATACGGGTTCCTCCAGAGCCTGACGCTCGGCGGGGTGTTGGCGGGGAGCCTGCTGGCATCGAGCGTCGGGGCCCGATGGCCGAAGGTGAAGATGTGGATCGGCGGCCAGGTCCTCTACGCGCTCGGCTTCCTCACGCTGGGCGTCCTCGTCCATCCGGTCCCCGCGTTCGTGGCGTTCTTCCTCTTCGGGATCGGATGCACCGGCGAACGCGTCTATCAGAGCACCCTCTACCAACAGATCCTCCCGTCGGAGCATCGGGGGCGCGTCTTCGGAATCGGCGGATTCATCGGCGGCGTGCTTCAGCCGCTCGCGCTCAGCCTGGCGATGCTGTTCGTCGATCGTTCCGGCGTCGGCGCCGTCCTCGTGGGACTGGCCGCCATCCTCCTCGCCCTGTCCGTTGCGGAAACCCTCCTCCTCCCAACGCGCGAGAAGGAGTGGGTCCTCGCGAAGCCCCCGGAATAGAAGCGCACCGAGCGCCGGCCGGCTAGGCGAGCGCCGCTCTCAAGGCCGCGTCGGCGTGCAGGGTCGTCGTGTCGAGGACGGGGACGGGCAGATCCCCCCGCTCGACGAGAAGCGGCAGCTCGGTGCAGCCGAGGACGACCGCGTCGGCACCGCCCCCGATCAGGCGATCGGCGATCGCGACAAGCGATTCCTTCGAGCTCGGCGTGACGAGACCCCGACTCAGCTCATCGAAGATCGTCCGGTCGATCGCGTCCTGCTCCGCGGCCGTCGGCACGACCGTCTCGATGCCCCGCGCCGACAAACGCTCCGGGTAGAACGAGCTCGACATCGTGATCTTGGTGCCGAGGAGCGCCGCCCGCCGACAGCCGAGCTCGTCCAGCCGGTCGGAGACGACGTCGAGGATCGAGATCAGCGGGATCGGGACCGACGCGGCGACCTCGTCGAAGACCCGATGGAACGTGTTCGTCGCGATCAGCCCGAGTTCGGCGCCGGCCTCGCTCAACGCGCACAGGCCCTCCACCACCGCCCCGGCCAGGGCCTCCCAATCGCCGGCACGCATCCAGTCGATGAACCGCTGGAACGTCACGCTGTAGATCAGGATCTCGGGATAGCCGTGGTCGCCGAACCGCCGCGTGTATTCGCGCGTCAGGTACAGGTAGTACGTGGCGGTCGATTCGGGCGACGTTCCGCCGAGGACCCCGATCCGCTTCACCGAACGCCTCCTCTGCTACAGCCGGGCTCGGACGACGTCGAGGACGTCCGGGAAGTCGATCCCGAGCTCCCGAAGCTTCTCGA
>CAZGXU010000038.1:0-19908 GCA_964530075.1 uncultured Thermotogae bacterium | reverse complement strand
CGAGAACATGCAGAAGGACTACATCACCGTCCACAAGGTCCACGGGATCCGGACGCCGCGGCTGTTGTTCAAGTACCTGTTGAAGCCGTCGATCATCCCGACGGTGACAGTGATGGGGCTCGACTTCGCGTTCCTGATGTCGAACGCATTCCTGGTCGAAATCGTCTACATGTGGCCGGGGTTCTCCCGCTACGCCGTGACGGCGATGCTGAACAAGGACCTCAACGCGATCGTGGCCGTCGTCCTCGTCATCGGGCTGACGTTCGCGATGGTGAACCTGCTGGTCGACATCATCATCATGGGGCTCGATCCGACGGTGCGGCTCCGCCGGGGAGGTGGCTAGGTGAGGCGGGAGGAACGGCTCAGCGATCTGAGGGCGACACTCGCGCAGAGGCGGCGGGGTCTGGCGCGAGGATGGTACAAGTTCTCGCGGAACCCGCTCTCCGTCCTGGGGTTGGTCGTCCTGACCCTGATCGTGCTGGCGGCGATTCTCGCTCCGTACATCACCCCGTACCCCGGGCACGCGAGGGCGTACACCAACTTTGCCGACGCGAGCCAGCCGCCGAGCGCGACGCACTTCTTCGGCACCGACCGCGTCGGACGCGACATCTTCAGCCGGGTTATCTTCGGCTACCGATTCTCGTTGTTGATCGGTGCGGTCGTCCTCGCGATCGGCGTCGCGCCGGGGGTGATCCTCGGTCTGATCGCGGGGTATCATCAAGGGACGTGGACCGAAACGACGATCATGCGGATCACGGACGTCTTCCTCGCCGTGCCCCCGTTGGTGCTCGCCCTGGCGATCACCGCGATGCTCACGCCGAACCTGATGAACCAGATGATGGCGATCGCGCTGGTCTGGTGGCCGTGGTACTCTCGGTTGGTCTTCGCTCTGGCGTCGTCGCTCCGGAACGAGTACTTCGTGCGCGAGGCCGAACTGACCGGCGCGAGCAAGTTTCACATCATGTTCAAGGAGATCCTTCCAAACTGCCTCGCACCGGTGCTGACGAAGATGACGCTCGACATGGGGATCGTCATCCTGCTGGGTGCGACGCTCAGCTTCATCGGGCTGGGGGTTCAGCCGCCGAAGCCGGGACTCGGGACGATGGTCGCCGAAGGGGCGAAGCGCCTCCCGGGCGAGTGGTGGGGGACGATCTTCCCCGCGCTGGCGATCGTCGTCGTCATCCTCGCGTTCAACCTCGTCGGAGACGGCTTGCGCGACGTCTTCGCCGTCGAGGAGGTGTAGAAGGATGACGCGCCTTCTCGATGTCGCGGCGCTTCACGTTGGGTTCAGGGTCTTCGAAGGACACCTTCGGGTCCTCAACGGCGTCAGCCTCGATGTGAAGGAAGGGGAACGCGTC
This sequence comes from uncultured Thermotogae bacterium, assembly GCA_964530075.1. Taxonomy (GTDB): domain Bacteria; phylum Bipolaricaulota; class Bipolaricaulia; order UBA7950; family UBA9294; genus JANQEA01. Next base: position 18,550 of record CAZGXU010000038.1, on the reverse strand, counting down.
GGGCTCGTCGGGGAGACCGGATGCGGGAAGACGACGACGGTCAAGTCGATCCTTCGCGTCCTGCCGGTCCCCCCGGCGGAGATCACCGGCGGCGAGATCCGCTACAACGGGCGCGACGTCCTCAAGATGTCGCGGCGGGCGATGACGGCCCTGCGCCGCCACGAATTGACGGCCATCTTTCAGGATCCGCTGCAGTCGCTGAATCCGGTGTTCACGATCGGGACGCAGCTTCGCGACATCGTCAAGGACTCGGCGATCGGTCGCGGGCGGCGCCTCTCGCGACGGGAGGTCGAGTCCCGGTGCCTCCAGGCGCTCCGCGAGACGGGGATGCCCGATCCCGAGAGGATCATGACCAACTACCCGGTGCAGCTCTCCGGCGGCATGCGGCAGCGCATCTGCATCGCGGAGGCCCTGTCGTCCGAGGCGAACCTCATGCTGGCCGACGAGCCGACGACGAACCTCGACGTCACGATTCAGGATCAGATCCTGCGGAAGCTCGACGAACTCGTCGAGGAGAAGGGCGCATCGGTCGTCATGATCACGCACTCGATGGGGGTCGTCCGCGACCTGACGCAGCGGGTCAACATCATGTACGCGGGGTCGATCGTCGAGACGGGAGCGACCCGGGCGCTGCTCGAGAACCCGAAGCACCCGTACACGCAGGGACTGATGGCCAGCGTCCCCAAGCTGACCGGCGAGGGCGTGAGCGAAGGGATCCCGGGCCGGATTCCGAACTACCTGGATCCTCCGTCGGGGTGCAGGTTTCACCCGCGGTGCGAGCATCGGATGGAGGTCTGTGAGACCGAATCGCCGCCGTTCTTCGACATCACCGACGTTCACCGGGCCGCCTGCTACCTCTACCAGGGGGCGACATGAGCGATAGGCCCATCCTGACGATCGAGCACCTCGTCAAGCACTTCCCGACGAAGATGGGGGTGGTCCGCGCGGTCGACGACATCTCGTTCGACATCGCCGAAGGCGACACGCTGGGCCTCGTCGGGGAATCCGGGTCCGGGAAGACGACGACCGCGCAGTGCGTCGTCGGCATCTATCCGCCGACGTCGGGACAGATCGCGTTCGATGGGACGCCGATCGGCATGTCCTTCAGCCGCAGGAGCAAGGCGCTGAAGCAGAAGATCCGTATCGTGTTCCAGGATCCCGGGTCGTCGCTCAATCCGAAGCGGACGATCAAACAGATCCTGTCCGTTCCGCACGATGTCCACCGGATCGGGGCGGGCCGGGACCGGCTGAACATCATGAGCCATCTTCTCGAGATGGTCGAGCTTCCGCCGGCGGAGTACCTGTACAAGTATCCTCAGGCGATCGGGGGCGGGGAGAAGCAGATGGTCGCCATCGCGCGGGCCCTGGCGACGAACCCGCGGTTCGTCGTGCTCGACGAGCCGACGTCGGCCCTCGACGTATCGGTGCAGGGGAAGATCATCAACTTGCTGATGCGCCTCGGCGAGGAACTCGAACTGACGTACCTGTTCATCACCCACGATCTGAGCCTGATGCGGAACGTCGCGACGCGGGTGGCGATCATGTACCTGGGGAAGCTCTGCGAGATCGCGCGGACGGAGGCGTTCTTCCGATCCCCGATGCATCCGTACACGAAGATGCTCCTCTCGTCGATCCCCGTGGTCACGGACGAAGAGGAGTCGTTGAAGCCGAAGAAGATCGTCTCCCAGGGGGAGATCCCGAGCCCGGTCAACGTCCCTCCGGGGTGCAGCTTCCACCTGCGATGTCCTGAGAGGCTCCCGATCTGCTCGGAGGTCGATCCGGAGATGACCGCCCTCGAAGACGGAAGGTTCGTGCGCTGCCACCTCTTCCCGGGCGACTGACGAGAAGACGTTCGGGCCGGTGACTCGCTCGCGCGGGCACGGGCGACCGGGCGGAGAGACGGGGAATGAGCATGGGAACTCGGCTGGCGATCGACATCGGAGGCACGTTCACCGATCTCGTCGCCCTCGATGAGAGGACGGGCGAGATCGTCCTGGAGAAGGCCCTCACGACCCCGGCGAACTTCGCCGTCGGCGTCACCGACACGATGCGGAAGGCGAACCTCGACGCGCGCGACGTCGAGCAGTTCGTCCACGGCACGACTGTCGTGATCAACGCGTTGACGGAGCGGCGAGGAGCGAAGGTCGCGCTGATCACGACGGAGGGCTTTCGCGACGTGCTGGAGATCCAGCGGGCGAACCGGACCGACATGTACAACCTCCTGTACGAGAAGCCGCGGCCGTTCGTCCCGCGGCGGTTCCGCTACGAGGTGCCGGAGCGTGTCGATCATCGGGGCGCCGTGCTCCGTCCACTCGACGAAGGTGCGGTGCGCGAGGTCGCCGAGCGCTGCAAGGCGCTCGGCATCGAAGCGATCGCCGTCTGCTACCTGAACGCGTACGCGAACCCCGCGCACGAGGCCCGGACGCGCGCGATCGTCGAGCGGGTCCATCCGGACGCCGCAGTGACGGTGTCGCACGAGATCACCCAGCAGTGGCGGGAGTACGAACGAACGAACACGACGGCGCTCAACGCGTTCGTCCAGCCGGTGACGACGCGCTACCTCTCCACGCTCGGCCGGAGGCTGTCGGAGATGGGCCTGCCCGGCTCCAAGCTAGCGATGCAGTCGAACGGCGGGACCACGACGTTCCCGGAGGCGCAGCGCGTGCCGATCCACCTCGTCGAATCGGGTCCGGTCGGAGGAGTGATCGGGGCCCGCGTGATCGCCGCGAAGGCCGGGGAGGAGAACGTCATCTCGTTCGACATGGGGGGCACGACGGCGAAGGTCAGCCTGATCGAGGACGGGAACGTCAAGATCAACACCGAGTACCACCTGGAGCGATCGGCCACGTGGGCGGGGTACCCGCTGCGGATCCCCGTGGCCGACATCGTCGAGGTCGGGGCGGGAGGCGGGTCGATCGCGTGGATCGACGCGGGGGGCGCGCTTCACGTCGGCCCGCGAAGCGCGGGAGCCGATCCCGGGCCGGCCTGCTACGGGCTCGGCGGCACGGATCCTACGGTGACCGATGCGAATCTGGTCGCCGGTCGGCTGAGCGCCGAGTACTTCCTCGGCGGGCGGATGCGGCTCGATGTCGGCAGGGCGGAGCGGGCCGTCCGGACGATCGCTGAGGCGATCGGCCGTTCGATCGGTGAGACGGCGCTCGGGATCCTCCGGTTGGCGAACGCGAACATGCAGGCGGCGCTCGAGCGGGTGAGCGTCGAGCGGGGCTACGATCCGCGCGACTTCGCCCTCGTGGCGTCCGGGGGAGCGGGGGGGCTCCACGGCGCTCTGCTCGCACGGGAGCTCCGGATGCGGAAGGTGATCGTCCCTCGGGCGCCGGGGCAGTTCTCGGCGTGGGGGATGCTCATGACCGACCTCCGGCACGACGCGATCCGGACCCGCGTGATCGCCTGCGATCGCGCGAGGGTGAGCGAGATCCGCGACACCTTCCTGGAGCTCGAGCGCGAGACCGCAGCACGGTTCGAGGCGGAATCCTTCCCTGCGGAACGCGTGTCGACCGAGCGCTTCCTCGACCTGCGCTACAAAGGGCAGGAGCACACCGTCCGGACGCCGGTCGCTGCCGGCGACCTGAGCGACCGTTCTCTCGAGACGGTCGTCGAGGCGTTCCACCGCCTCCACGATCAGGCCTACTCGTTCCGGCAGGACGACCCGGTCGAGATCGTCAACTTCCACGTCGTCGGATGGGGGGCGGTCGATCATCCGAGGATCGCGCCGCTCGACGCGGGGGATCGGACGTTGTCGTCCTCCCTGAAGGGAGAGCGCCCCGTGCTCTTCGAGGACGCGGGGACGGCGAGGAGCCGCGTCTTCGAGCGGGACCTCCTGCCGGTCGGCGAACCGATCGACGGCCCGGCGGTCGTCGAGGAGCCGGCCTGCACGACGATCGTCTGCCCGGGCCAGCGCCTGCACGTCGACGAGTACGGGGACCTCGTGATCGAGGAGGTGAACTGATGTCGCCGAAGCGGACGGTCGATCCGTTCTCCGTCGAGATCATCAAGCGCGCGCTCATCTCGGCCGCGGAGCAGATGTTCGTCGCCCTCGGGCGGACGGCGAGGAGCTCGGTGATCTACGAGGTGCTCGACTACGGCTGCGCCCTCCTCGACGCGCGGGCCCGGATGATCGCGCAGGCGAACGGGATCCCCGCGTTCATCGGCGTCCTCGGCGACGCGGTTCGCGACGTGCTCGACACGTTCGGCCTCGACGGGCTCGAGGAGGGCGACGTGCTGATGACGAACGATCCGTACATGGGGGGCGCGACCCATCAGAACGACGCCGTCCTCGTCCTTCCGATCTTCTATGACGGTCGGCCGGTCATGTTCGCCGCCGGGAAGGCGCACTGGAACGACGTCGGCGGGAAGGATCCCGGGAGCTGGTCGCCGGACGCGACCGACATCTATCAGGAGGGGATCCAGTTCCCGGTCGTCAAGGTGATCTCGCGGGGCGAGGAGTGCCGGGACGTGGTGGGAATCCTCGCCCGGAACAGTCGGATCCCGGAGATGACCCTCGGCGACATGCGGGCGCAGGCCGCCTCGCTCCGCGTCGCGGCGAGGAGGGTCCGGCAGATCTGCGAGAAGTACTCGCTCGACGCCGTCCTCGAGGCGGTCGAGACCTATCTCGAGCAGGGCCGGCAGGAGGCGCTCGCCGAGCTGCGACGCCTTCCGAAGGGGGAGTTCGTCGCGGAGGAATACATCGACGACGACGGTCTCGGCGGCGAGCCGGTCCGCGTGCAGGTCAAGGTGACCATCCGCGACGACCGCTTCGAGATCGACTATACCGGGACGGGGCGGACGTGCCGAGGGCCGATCAACAGCCCGTTGTCCGTCCTTTTTAGCACGGCGAAGTTCGCGTATCAGGCGGTCGTCTCGCCGCACGCGGATCCGAACGAGGGGTTCTTCGCGCCGCTTCGCGTCATCGTCCCCGACGACTGCGTCTTCCACCCGGTGCGGCCGGCCCCGGTGAGCACGTACTGGGAGTCGGCGAGCTACGCGGGGGACGTCGTCTGGAGGGCGCTCGCGGAGGCGATCCCCGATCGGATCCCCGCCGGGCACTTCCTCAGCGTCTGCGGGAGCACCGTGTCCGGGATTGAAGACGAGACAGGTGGATGGTTCATCTGCGTCGAGCCGAACGCCGGCGGGTGGGGCGCCGGGAGGGGGAAGGACGGGGAGAACGCTCTGGTCTGCACGAGCGACGGCGAGACGTATATCCTGTCGGTCGAGGTCGCCGAGACGCGTTACCCGTTTCTCGTCGATCGCTTCGCGTTGAACACGGCGGACGGAGGGCACGGAGAGTGGGTCGGCGGGCGCGGCCTGATCAAGGACTACCGGATCACGAATTCGCAGGCGCGCGTCACCGCGAGCTTCGGGCGGAGCAAGTTCCCGCCCTGGGCGCTGGCCGGAGGGACCGAGGGCGCGCCGAACGTCGCCGAGATCCGCCGGGCCGACGGAAGGATCGAGCGCCGCGGGCGCTTCTCCAACGAGATGCTCGCCGAGGGCGACGTCGTTCGGTTCGTCACCGGCTCCGGCGGCGGGTACGGGGACCCCCGCCGACGGGAGCCACTCGCCGTGCTCGACGACGTCCTCGACGGATACCTGTCGGAGGAGACGGCCCGCCGGGTGTACGGCGTGGTTCTCGAGGGCAATCCGCTCCGCGTCAACGAGGTCGAGACGGCGCGACTGCGCGAGGGCGGGCACGGGCGCGATGAACGTATCGGAGGGAATCAAGGGGCGTCGGTCCCGCGGCGCTTCGCGACCTGAGGACACGGATCGACATCGCCGCGTCCCTCCTCGGGGGGAGGAGGCCTTCCGAGCTCAGCTGACGCGCTCGTCGGAGAGGCGCTGCGGCTCGGCTGAGAGCAGAGCGGGGCGGCGTTCGCCCCGACGTCACGGCAGGTGCGGGTGTGCCGTCAGTTCGTCCTCGGTTCGGCCCGCGAGCCACGTGCAGAACCGGCCCAAGCTGTCGCACGCGGCCGATAGGACGGCCTTCCCCTTCTCGGCGTCCGCGAGATTCGGATCCCCCACGTTTCCCGGCTCCGTGAAGTCGGCGGCGTCGAATCCGACGAGGACTCCCTCGACGTACGTCCCCCAGCGATCGACGGAGCCGGCCTCGTCGAGCCGATTCGTGCGGACGAGCTCCGGATCGATCGCCAGCATGAGGCTTGTCTCGATCGAGCCGGCGTGGGCGGTCGGGTCGGGGAAGAGCTCGCGGAGCATCGGGTCGATCGAATGCCACCAGTTGAAGACGAACGCGAAGACGCCTTCCTCCCGGAGATCCCGCGCCGCGTCCTCCAGCGGGCCGCAGTTCGACCCGTGCCCGTTGACGAACACGATCCTGCGGAGGGTATGCGATGCGAGGGAGCGGGCCAAGTCGACGGCTTGCTCCCTCAGAGCGGCGGGCGAGACGGCGAGGGTTCCCCAGAACTGTCTGTGCTCGCGGGAGACGCCGACCCGTATCCCCGGCAGGAGAAGGAGGTCGTCCCGCCGCGCGGCCCCTCGCGCGATGTGCGAAGCGATGTAGTCATCGGTTCCGAGCGGAAGATGCGGCCCGTGCTGCTCGATCGCTCCGACCGGCAGCAGCGCGACGCGTGCGCCGCGGATCGCGTCTCTCGCTTCGGGCCACGTCAAGCGCGCCAGTTCCATGAAGCCTCCTCGTGGAACGCCGATCTTGAAACGGGCCATCGTACCACATGCAGAGGGATGCTCCACAACGGGTGCGAGGAGGCGAACCCTCGCGTTGCGGACGCGCCGTGCGGGTGGGAGAATCGTCCCGGCGGCCCTTGCGCCTTCGAGAAGGGAGGAAGAGAGAGTGATCGTCCGCTTTCCGGGTGGGAAACGAGTCGTGGCGGAGCAGAACGGAATGCTGATCGAGACGGACCAGCCGCGGAGATCGGGGGGCGAAGGCAGCGCGCCGAGCCCGTTCGACCTGTTTCTCGCGTCGTTGGCGACGTGCACCGGGTACTACGTGCTCGCGTTCTGTCGGAAGCGAGACATTGCGACCGACGGGGTCACGCTGACCCTGTCCTCGACGCGAAACGAGGAGAGGCACATGCTCGATCGAATCGACATCGACGTTCACCTGCCCCCCGAGTTTCCCGACAAGTACGTCGAGGCTTGCATCAACGCCGCGTCGCAGTGTTCGGTGAAGAAGCACCTCCTCGATCCTCCCGAGGTTCTCATCACGGCCGACAAGTGATCGAGGAATCCAAGCCGAAGCTCGTCATTCCGGAAGGGTCGCTCCGCCGCGCTTGTCCGAGCGGCCCTCCCGGAATGACGCGGGAGTCCGAGGTTCTATTCTTCGTCCCTCGACCGGATCAAGAGCAAAGGAACCTCCGAGCGGTGGAGGACCCCCGCTGCTACGCTCCCGAAGAAGACGCGCGGCAGTCCGGTCCTTCCGTGGCTGGCGATCGCGATGAGGTCGACCCGGTTCTCCTCCGCGGTATGGATGATCCGCTCCACGACCGGCCCCGCATCGACCACGATCTCGGATTCGATGCCCTTCTTCTTGAGGGTCGATCGGACCTTGGACAGGTACTCCTGAGCGAGGCCCTTCAACCGCTCGATTAGGTCTTCGTACGCCTCCGGTGTCGCCGGTGTGGGCGCCGACGTCCCCATTTGCAGAGAGGACGGTGCCAGGGCCGTCGGCTCGACGACATGGAGGAGGATGAGCTTCCCCGTTCCGATTCCGCAGAGAGCCTCGACGTAAGGGAGGATCTTCTCGGCCCTTTCCGAGCTGTCCAGTGGGACGAGGATGGTGCGATACATGGTCCGTCTCCTTTTCCTTCGTGATCGACGCGGACTGCGCTTCAGTCCGGAAGTGCCCTCATGAACTCGCGGATCTCGCTCTCGATCTCGGTCCCCTGAATCTCGACGCGCGTTTCGCCGCTCTCGGCGATGTCCTCCGTTTGAAGGAGCAGAAACCCGCCCAATCCTCGGAGGCGCGCACAACAGGCGCTGCTCTCCACCACGTCCATCCCCCATCCCTCCGGGCCGAAGAACGCGATCGCCCTGTCGACGACCTCCGCCGCCTTCAGCTTCGTGACCTTCGCCATGTTCAGCATGTCGGTCCACCTCGGTTTCGGTGCAAACGCCCTGTCCGGCCGACGAGGAACCGGTCGACGTCCGTCCCGCCGATCGCTCGCCCTTCCGTTCCCGCCTCGATTCGTCGCGTCGCTCGGGGCGATCCCGAGCCCTGTTCGCGGCGGTTCATCGGAAGAACCCCATTCCGGCAAGCGTCTCGCCGAGGATCTCGGCCGAACGATGGATCGCGCGGTTCTCGGAGTCGCTGAGCGGCATCTCGAGGGTGCGGGCGATCCCCTGGCGTCCCACGATGCTCGGCAGGCTCAGGTAGACCTCTCCCAGGCCGTACTCCTTCGGGACGAGGGTGGAGATGGCAAGGATCGATCGCTGATCGAGGAGGATGCTCTCGCTGATCCGGAGCAGCGCGGCGGCGACGGCGTAGTACGTCGCCCCCTTTCTCTCGATGATCTCGTAGGCGGCGTTCTTCGTGTCGGTCTCGACGGCGCTCCGGATCCGCTCGGTGATTCGGCAGCCGGCCCTGCGGCAGTATTCGTCGAGCGGGATGCCAGCCACGGAGGCGCGGCTCCACACGGCGACCTCGCTGTCCCCATGCTCGCCGATGACGTACGCATGGATGTTCCGCGGGTCGACGGACAGGCGCTGGCTCAGGAGGTAGCGAAACCGAGACGTATCCAGGACGGTTCCCGCCCCGATGACCCGCTCGGCAGGGAGGCCGGAGAGCCGCCACGCGACGTAGCTCATGATATCGACGGGGTTCGTCGCGACGAGGAGGATGGCGTTCGGGTTGGTCTTCACGACGCGCTGAACGACGTCCTCGAAGACGGTGGCGTTCCGCTTCAAGAGGTCGAGCCGGCTTTCGCCCTCCTTCTGCGCGACGCCGGCGGCGATCATCACGATGTCCGCGTCTGCGCAATCCTCGTAGGTCCCGGCGCACACCCGGACCGGCGTGGAAAGGGGGACGGAATGCCCCAGGTCCATCGCTTCTCCCTTGGCGCGTTCCAGGTGGATGTCGATCAACGCGATTTCGCCGACGAGGCCTCGCAGGATCAGGGTGTAGGCGAACGTCGCCCCGACGCGTCCGGCCCCCACGATCGCGATCTTGTTCGAAGTGGGGGCAAACGGCCTCTGCGCCTCTCCCTGTTGCGCCATCGATCCTCCCTTCGGCGACGCGAGGCCGCGCGCGAAATCGTCGATTCCAGAGGACCGCGCGGGCGCTCTTCAGAAGTCGGAGTCCGATCGGTCGCGGATCTGCGTTCACGAACCTGAGGCAGACGGGAGCCGCGTCCGTCGGTCGTCGCCTCTGGGATGACACGCAGGCTTCCGGCCGCGCAGGCAATCGCCTCGCCCTTCGACGTCCAGACTATCACGAGGTGCGACTTCGATACAAACGCACCTCTCGCGGAAGCCCTTCGCGCGGTCCGGCACGAGACGATCCCAAATAGCTCGTCTCCTCGGGGCGAGAAGACGCCGGGTGGCTTCGCGCCTCTACTTCGCGAGGACCTCGGCGAGTTCGATCAACTCGGGATCGAGCGGCTTCGTTCTGTCGGCGACGTCCGCGAGGGGAGTCGCCTCGATGCGGCCCTCGAGAAGCCCCAAGAGGACTCCGCTCCCTCCGCCCTCGAGCCGTTCGATCGCTGCGGCTCCCAGGCGACTTGCGAGAAGCCTGTCGAACGAATCGGGCGAGCCGCCGCGCTGGACGTGTCCCAGAATCGTGAGCCTCAACTCGAACCCGAGCCGGCTGTGATGCTCCTGGAAGTGAGAGGCCAGCTTCCGCGCATTCCATTCGGCTCCTTCCGCCACGACGACGAGCGCGTGGCGCTTGCCCCGCTCGTAGCAGTCGTGGAGGCGCGCCGCAAGCTCGTCCGGATCGAGCGGCTCGCCGGGGAGGACGACCGCTTCGGCCCCCCCCGTGATCCCTGCGATCAGAGCGAGGTAGCCGCATTCGCGCCCCATGACTTCGACCAGGAACGCACGATGATGCGAAGAGGCCGTCACTTTCAGACGATCGATGGCCTCCAGAGCGATGTTGAGGGCGGTGTCCACGCCGATCGTCACGTCCGCACCGACCAGATCGTTGTCGATGGTCGAACCGATCCCGACGATCGGGACGCCCATCTCCGATAGGGCGTGGGCCCCGGTCTGAGACCCGTTCCCGCCGATGACGGCGAGGGCGTCGATCGAGTGGCGCGACAGGGAGTCGACGGCCTCGCGTCGCCCCGCTTCCGTCTTCATCTCCGGGCAGCGCGAACTCCCGAGAACGGTCCCGCCCTGTTGGATGATGCCGCCGACGTCCCGATATCCCAATGGCGTCGTGTTGCCGTCGATGAGGCCCGCGTAGCCTTGCCGCACGCCGACCATGTCCCAGCCGCGCGAAAGGCCCGTCCTCACGACGGCTCGGACGGCGGCGTTCATTCCGGGGGCGTCTCCCCCGCTCGTCAAGACCGCAACTCGCTTCATACCGAGAGTCTACCACGAGACCTCCAATCGTGGTACTGTCACCGGGATCGTCTCAACGACGGGTCGGGCGCGGGTCCGGGCCGGTGTGCGCCTCGAATGGAGGTAGGGGAGGCGGATTTGACGACGATGGGCTGCCCCGTGGTATCCTTCTCGTTTTGGAGGTGAGCGATGTTCGGGCAACGGATCACGCTGTTCCGGCTTTTCGGGTTTGAGGTGAAGATCGACTTGAGCTGGCTGATCATCGCGACGCTGATCGCGTGGTCCCTCGCGAGCGCGGTCTTCCCGACGTACTTCGAGGGGCTCAGCGCGGCGACGTACTGGGGGATGGGGGTGATCGGGGCCCTCGGCCTGTTTCTGTGCGTGATCATCCACGAGTTCAGCCACTCTCTCGTGGCCCGCCGGTTCGGGCTGCCGATGAGAGGGATCACGCTCTTCATCTTCGGCGGCGTGGCCGAGATGGCCGAAGAGCCTCCGAGCGCAAAGGCCGAGTTCGTCATGGCCATCGCCGGACCGGCTGCCAGCGTTGTCTTGAGCGGGGTCCTCTACGGGATCACCGTTCTCGGTGGAGTCGGCGGCTGGCCGGCGCCGGTGATCGGCGTTCTGAGTTACCTGTGGGTGATCAACTTGGTGTTGGCCGCATTCAACCTCCTTCCCGCGTTCCCGCTGGACGGCGGCCGCGTCCTTCGTTCCCTGTTGTGGGGGTACTCCAAGCGCCTCACATGGGCCACGCGGGTCGCCTCGCGCATCGGCTCGGGGTTCGGCTTCGTGCTCATGTTCCTCGGCGTCCTCTTCTTCATCCGCGGCGACCTCGTCGGGGGAATCTGGTGGTTCCTCATCGGTCTGTTCGTCCGAAATGCCTCCGTCGGATCATATCAGCAGCTCCTCACCCGACAGGTCCTTGCCGGGCATCCGGTGCGGCAATTCATGGAGGAGAACCCGATCACCGTCCCGTACCAAATTCCGATCGAGCAGCTCGTCGAGGACTACGTCTACAAGTATCACTTCAAGATGTTTCCCGTCCTCGAGGGCGAGCACCTGGTGGGGTGTATCACCACAAGACAGATCAAGGAGGTTCCCCGGAGCGAGTGGAGCCAGCACACGGTGAGAGAGCTCTCGGACGGCTGCTCGACCGACAACACGATCTCGCCGGATGCGGACACGACCGAGGCCCTCGCCCAGATGCACCGGACCCGCAACAGCCGGTTGATGGTCGTTGAGGGGGACCGGCTCGCGGGGATCATCACGTTGAAGGACCTGCTTCGGTTCCTGTCGCTGAAGCTGGATCTCGAGGGGCGCCAGATCAGCGAACGGGACGAGTGACGCGACGCGTGATGACTCGCGGAAGGGTCGGGGAGTCGGCGATCCGTGAATGCGGCGACATGAGGATGGGAAAGGTGAAACAACGGCGCAGGGAGAAGGCGCGTCGCAGGGCGTTCCCGGACAGCTGGAGCGACATCCTGCGCCGCGACTTCCCGCGGTACGGTCGGCTTTCTCCCGACGATCAGGAGGAGCTCCGCGGGCACATCCAGGTCTTTCTTGCGGAGAAGCGGTTCGAGGGGGCCGGGGGGCTGGAGATCACCGACGAGATCCGGGTGACGATCGCAGCGCAGGCGTGTTTCCTGCTGCTGCACCGCGATACGGACTACTATCCGGGTCTCTACTCGATCATCGTCTATCCGCACGAGTACGCAGCGAGCCACCTGGCGCGTGACGGCTCAGGACTCGTCAAGGAGGGGGTTCAGGTGCGCCTCGGGGAGACGGCGGCTCGCGGCGCGCTCGTGCTGTCGTGGGATGCTGCCGTTCGGGGTGCCTCGGACATCCACGATTGCCACAACGTCGTGTTCCATGAATTCGCCCATCAGCTGGACGCCGAGGAGGGCGCGTTCGACGGCGCTCCGGTGCTGCCCCGCCGTTCGATGTACCTCGCGTGGGCGCGGATCCTCGGGGACGAGTACACGGCGCTGCGCGAACGCGTGGTCCGCCATCAGCCGACGGATCTGGATCCCTACGGGGCGACGAACCCGTCCGAGTTCTTCGCAGTGGCGACGGAATGCTTCTTCCAAAATCCGCGCCGGATGAAGGAGCGGCATCCCACCCTCTATGACGAGCTGGCGCTATTCTATCAACAGGATCCAACGGAGTCGGCAGTGGAGCGATCGTGAGAGGGCGACGCAACTGAGGAGATAGAAAGGTGGCGGTGCCCGAAGTGTGCAAGCAGTGATCGGCCGACTTGACTCTCCTGTGGAGCCGGCTGTGTGAACACGTCGGAGGTGAGGACCATGGCTGAACCCAGCGATCAGATCGTCGGGGACGATGCCGAACTGGAGAGCCTTTCGCTCGACGAGCTGCAACAACGCCTGTCGACGTCGCGGGACGGGCTTGCGACGGACGAGGCGCAACGGCGGCTCGCGCAGTACGGCTACAACGAACTCGAGGAGAAACGCAGGAACCCGCTGCTGCAATTCCTCTCGTATTTCTGGGGGCCGATTCCCTGGATGATCGAGGCAGCGGCCGTTCTGTCGGCGGTCGTCCGGCATTGGGACGAGCTGTACATCATCCTGTTCCTCCTCGCCTTCAACGCGGTGATCGGCTTCTGGCAGGAGTTCAAGGCCACGAGCGCGCTGGATGCGTTGAAGGGAGAGCTGGCGATCAAGGCCCGCGTTCTACGAGATGGCAAGCTGCAGGAGATCCCCGCCCGTGAGCTGGTCCCCGGAGACGCCATACGAATCCTCCAGGGGGACATCATCCCTGCGGACGCCCGATTGGCGGTCGGGAAGTACCTCAGTGCCGATGAATCGGCGCTGACGGGGGAGTCGCTGCCCGTCGACAAGACGGTCGGCGACCTGGCGTATTCCGGTTCGATCGCGCGCCAAGGCGAGATGACCGCCTTCGTGGTGGGTACGGGGATGCGGACGAAGTTCGGTCGGACAGCGCAGCTGGTGCAGGAGGCGGGGGCGGCCTCCCATCTCCAGCGTGCAGTTCTCCACATTGCCGACTACCTCATCTACATCAGCCTGGGGCTGGCAGCGGCGCTGGTCATCTTTCAGCTGTTCCGTGGGGACTCTCCGATCACCATCTTTCAGTTCGTCCTGATCCTGGTCGTCGCGTCGATTCCGGTGGCACTTCCTGCGGTCATCTCCGTCACCATGGCGCTCGGCGCGCTGGCCCTGTCGCGCGACAAGGCGATCGTCTCTCGGCTCCAGTCGATCGAGGAAATGGCGGGCGTCGACGTCCTTTGCAGCGACAAGACCGGGACGCTGACCCAGAACAAGCTGACGCTGGGAGACGTGGTGACGTTCGGCGGGGTCAACGTCGATGATGTCGTCTTCGCAGGAGCGCTCGCATCGGAAGAGGAGAATCCGGATCCGATCGATCAGTGCATCATCGGTGCCGTCGACGAGCGCCGCCGTCTGGCAGACTACCGTCAAGTCGATTTCGTGCCGTTCGATCCCGTTCACAAGCGGACGGAGGCCACGATCCGGCACGACGGCGAGACGCTCAGGGTCTCCAAGGGAGCCCCGCAAGTCATCATCGGGATGTGCGAAATTGACGAACCGACGCGAGCGACGGCGGTCAAGGCCGTCGACGAACTCGCGGCCAAGGGGTACCGAACACTCGGGGTGGCAAGGGCGGACGGCGAAAACGCCGCGTGGAGGCTTCTCGGAATGCTGCCGCTGTTCGATCCGCCGCGCGACGACTCGGCGGATGTCATTCAACGGGCCGAAGAGCACGGGGTTCACGTGAAGATGGTGACCGGGGACAACACCGCCATCGCAAGAGAGATCGGAGATTCCCTCGGCCTGGGAACGCGGATCGTCGCGGCGAACGAGCTGTTCTCCGAGGGGAGCGGTGCCGAAGAGGTCGACGAGCAGACAGCAAGTGCCATCGAGCAGGCGGACGGCTTCGCCGAAGTGTATCCGGAGCACAAGTATGCGATCGTCAAGGCGCTCCAGCGACGGGGACACATCGTCGGAATGACGGGCGACGGGGTCAACGATGCACCGGCTCTCAAGCAGGCCGACGTGGGGATCGCCGTATCCGGAGCCACGAACGCGGCGCGATCGGCCGCGGCGCTCGTTCTCACGCTGCCCGGCCTGTCGGTCATCGTGAAGGCGATCGAAGAGTCACGTCGCATCTTCGAGCGGCTGAACAGCTACACGATCTACCGAATCACCGAGACGATACGGATTCTGTTCTTCGTCGCTCTGACGATGATCGCGTTCAACTTCTATCCGTTGAACGCCGTCCTGATCATCCTCCTCGCGGTGCTGAACGATCTCCCGATCATGTTCATCGCCTACGACAACACGTGGCTCGATCCGAAGCCTGCCCGATGGAGGCTGCGGTCCGTGCTCACCCTCGCCACGGTGCTCGGTCTGATCGGCGTGGTCGAGACGTTCGGCCTGCTGCTCATTGCCATGAAGCTTCTTGGATTGTCGGGACCCGAGTTACAGTCCTTGATCTACCTGAAGCTGGCCGTCGCTGGCCACCTGACGTTGTTCGTCGCGCGGACGCGCCGGCCCTTCTTCAGCAAGCCGTTCCCCGCCCCCGCCCTCATCGCCGCCATCCTTGGCACGCAGGCGGCGGCCGCTCTCATCGTCGGGCTCGGTCTTTTTGTGGCAAGGATTCCGTGGGGCTATGTGGGCTACGTCTGGGCGTACTGCTTGATCTGGCTGTTCATCGAGGACCAGGCGAAGCTGGGCGTGTACCGACATCTTGCTCTGAGCGGGCGAGCGCACCGTACGTTCCTCGAGCGGTTGCAGGGATCCCTCCATTCCCATGTGCGGTGAGGCGGCGAAGCGACCAGTCCCGAAGGTGAGCGGCTTACGGCGCTGTCGATTCGCCGTGCGCTTCCGCCTTCCACGATGGGGGCAGACGTGACCGCCGGGCGCACGGAGCCCCGCGGCGAGGCGACGATCGGTTTCTGGGCGGCGTTCGCCATCGGCGTGGGCGGGATGGTCGGCGGCGGGATCTTCGCCGTGCTCGGTCTTGCGGTGTCGTACGCGAAGGGAGGGACGCCGATCGCCTTCGGTCTCGCGGGGTGCGTCGCATTGGCCACAGCGTACTCGTACGCGCGTCTGTCCGTCCGCTTCCCGAGCCAGGGGGGGACGGTCGAGTTCATCAATCAAGCGTTCGGGTCCGGGTGGCTGACCGGCGGCGTGAACGTCCTCCTGTGGCTGAGCTACGCCGTCATGCTGGCGCTGTACGCCCACGCGTTCGGAAGCTACGCCGCGAGCTTTCTCGCCGACCCCTTCGGCCTTTGGAGACACGCCTTCACCAGTGGCGTGGTGATCCTTCTCACCGGGCTCAACCTGTTCGGCGCCCGAATCGTCGGGCGCGCCGAAGAGTGGATCGTGGGGATCAAACTGTCGATCCTGATCTTCTTCGTCGTGGCGGGGGTCGCTTCGATCCATCCCGAGCGCCTTGCCGCGGGGAGCTGGGCGGCGCCTCTCCCGCTGGTCGCGGGGGGGATGTTGATCTTCCTCGCGTACGAGGGGTTCGAGCTGATCGCCAACGCGGCGGCGGACGTGCGGCGTCCGGAGCGCACGATCCCGCGAGCTCTGTTCTCGTCCGTCCTGTTCGTGATTGCTCTGTACGTTTCGGTCGCGATCGTCGCCGTGGGTGCGCTCCCCGTCGCACAGATCGTCGAAGCCAAGGATTACGCGCTCGCGGTGGCCGCCAGGCCGTTCCTCGGAGCGCTCGGCTTCTCGCTCATCGCCGTTGCTGCGATGCTCTCCACCGGGTCGGCGGTCAATGCGACGCTCTATGGCGCGTCGAGGATCACGTACATCCTCGCGAAGGAGGGCGAACTGCCCGTCGAACTGGAGCGGAAGATCTGGGCCCGCCCGGCGGAAGGGCTTCTCCTGACGTCGGCCCTGACCCTCGTCCTCGCGAACACGCTGGACATCAGCAGGATCTCGATGATCGGCAGTGCGGGCTTCCTGTTCATCTTCATCATCGTGAACCTCGCGAACGTTCGTCTTCATCGCGACACGCACGCGAGGTCCTGGATCTCCCAGATCGGCGTCACGCTGTCGTTGGCCGCGCTGATCGTCCTCGTCGAGCAAAGCGTGCGCACGAACCCGTGGAATCTGGCGGTGCTGGGAGGGCTGGTCGGCCTGGCGTTCGCGATCGAGGCGTTGTATCGTCGGTTCTCCGCGCGACGCGGAGGACGAGAAGTCCTCACGACGTCCGCGCGGTCGCCCAAGGAGAGATGAAGGGAAGGAGGGACTCCGATGTACGTCGTGAAGAAGATCCTCTGCCCGGTCGATTTCAGCGAGGCATCGACCGCCGCCCTCGGGACGGCAGCCGATCTCGCTCGCCGGCTATCGGCTGAGTTGATCGTCTTCCACGTCGCCGTCCCCGTATTGGCGCCCATCGCGGGATTCGAAGGGCAGGCAGCGTACATCGAGAAGCTCAACGACGCCCACAGGCGACCGCCGACAAGACCCTTCAGCAGATCGTTCAATCCGTCTCGGACCGGGGCATCCGCGTTCGCTCGCTGCTGGCCGTCGGGGAGATCGTCAGGACGATCCTCCGCGCAGCGACGGACGAAGGGGTCGATCTGATCGTGATGTCGACCCATGGCCGGACCGGTTGGCATCGGCTGATCCTGGGCTCCGTGGCGGAAAAGGTCGTTCGTCACGCGGAATGCCCCGTGATGAAGGTCCATCCGGAGGAGCCGCGAGCGGACTGAGGGGCCCGCCGGCGCGTCCGGCGCAGGTGGGGTGGCCGCGACCGGTCGCTACCTCCATTCCGTTCGGGGGGGGGATGCCTCTCGTCCGCAGGATGGAGCAGAGCTCACCGACGTTGTGCTGGGTGTGGCGCAACACGTAGAGCGCCCGGTCAAGATGGCTCATGCCCTCGGCGTCGAACACCTCGTCGGGAGCCAGCAGCCCGGCATCTCCTTGCTCGTCCATCCAACGGCGGACCTTGTCGCGGACCTCACCGAGGGAGTCGCGAATCGCGTCTCTGGTTGGCAGCCGGGCCGTGTCGCTCGTCTCCCAGTCGACTCCGAAGCGCTCCGACCACGGAAACGCGGCGAGGTCGCTGTGGAAATCGTAGTCGGCGGTTTCGATCGTGTGGTACGCGAGCCTCGCCGGAACGGCGTAGTCCGAGTCGCCCCGCCCTCCAGTCGTGGTCGCCGAACGCCTCGATCGTCTCGGCCAGCATCTCCCCGGCGGCCTTGTACTGCGCGTCGATCACTTCCGCGAGTCGTCCCATGATCCCTAGTAGATCGGGCCGGGGTCGTGGCCGGCTTTGCCCCGGCCGGCCGTTTCGACTAGTCTCGTGCCAGCCTGAACAATGGGGGTGGCTCGGGAGCGGTTGCCATGGCCGCGCGACGCTCGACGGCGGATGAGGCGATGGATCGGGAGCGACTCGCTCTGAGGGAAGCGTTCGAACGGTTCAGGGCCTGCATCGAGGCGCTTCCGAAGGCCCGGTTCCTGAAGCGGATGGACGGCTGGTCGTCGCGCGACGTCGTCGCTCACTTCATCGGGTGGAACCGCTACACGGTCCGGGGCTGTCGGGAGATCCTGCGAGGCGCCGCTCCGTTCTACCTCGAGGACGAGCCGAGCGATTTCAGCTCCGTCAATCGGGCGTCCGTCGAGCGGTACGCGTCGCGCGACCGGGACCGGATCCTGAGGGAACTAGACGCGTCGTTCGAGGAGCTGGAGACGTTTCTCGGAAGGCTCACCGCGCCCCAATGGGGGCACGATTTCGGCGTGCGGTACGCGGGCTACATCATTACCGTGGAGAACAGCGTCGAGGGTCTGCGGCAGGACTACGACAGGCATCGCGAAGCGATCGAGACCTGGGTCGGAAGCACGGAGGAGGAAGCCGGCTGACTCGGAGCGCGTCACGGTTGCTGTCGACTCGCCGTGCAGACGGGACGCGAGCGCAAATCCGCTCAACGCCGGCCCTCGACTTCTTTCCGTTCTTGGCGCGGGATCGGCGCGCTTGCGAAGCGTTCGTGCTGTTCTCCTGCCACTCCGCGCGGTATCGCCTAGCGGTAGAAGACGTTGCCGTGGCTCCACTCGATGCG
>CAZGXU010000037.1:11122-20228 GCA_964530075.1 uncultured Thermotogae bacterium | reverse complement strand
GAACGATTACGGTGACGGCCGAGGACTGGCTTGGGCAGAAGTCGGCCGCGTTCTCGCGTCAGGTCACGCTGAAGGTCGGCTACGAGACAAACGAGGACGAGATCTAACGCCGCCTGACGTAGGGACGTGCGAGGTGTGCGTGAGGAGGGGGCGATGACGCGAGCGGCTCGGTGCGCGGTGACCGGATCGCTGGTGGGGCTCGCGGCGTCGCTTCTCCTCTTTTGTGGCTGCGATCTCTTCCTGGCTAACATCGGGCCGATCGCGCGGATCGCCGCCACGCCGCTGGACGGCGAGTCGCCGCTCGTGGTGCAGTTCGACGCGTCCGATTCGATCGACCCTGACGGCGAGATCCAGAGCTACACATGGACGTTCGGCGACGGGGCGACTGGTTCCGGGGTGACGACGCAGCACACCTACGTCGCCGCCGTCGCGACGACCCGGTTCACCGCGACGTTGACGGTGCGCGACGACGAGGGCGCGACGGCCCAGGCGGAGCAGTCGATCGAGGTCCGCCCCAGCGAGGTGCCGGGGGGCGGGGGAACGGGGGAACCGATCGCGCGGATCGTCGTCGATCGCATCGCCGGGACGGCCCCGCTGACGATCGAATTCGACGGGTCGACCTCGGGGCCCGGCGCCGACGCGATTGCCGCGTACAACTGGGAGTTCGGTGACGGGGAAACCGCGTCCGGGGCGCAGGTCAGCCACACGTACCGGCCGGATGCCACGCAGGAGTACACCGCGACGTTGTTCGTCTGGACCGGCGAAGGCGCCGTCGATGCCGCTGAGGTGCGGATCGTGGCGATCGTCCCCGCCGACCTCACCGGGGAGGAGGCGCCACATGCCGCGATCGACATGTCCGACCCGCTCGTCCTGTACGACTCGCCGACTCCGACGACCGTCCCGACGCTGTACGAAGTGACATTCGATCCGCGCGGTTCGTACGCGGATGCCGGGCATGCGATCGACTACTACATCTGGGATTTCGGCGACGGGTCGGATTGGCAGATCGAGACAAGCGATCTGGAGGTGACGCACGTCTACCAGCTCTCGGTGCCCTCGCGAACGTTCGTGGTGCGGCTGCTTGTCTACGACGACCAGGGACTGGAGGACATCGGGCTGCTGAACCTCACCCTCGCCCAGCCGGAGGACGAGGAGTAGCACCTGCTCTCCTATTACATCCCCCTTCGCAAGGCGCGGGGTGCATGAGGAGATGAGCCCTTCATCCCCCACGTCGTGGTGCGCGAGGAATGATGCCGCCTCTGAAGGGAGACAAAGCAGATCCGAAGGGGCGGATCGCTGCTGAGATGGGCGAGGATGCGGTGGCGGTGACCCATACGTTCATCGCCAGCCTGACGGTGGTCGACGATCAGGGGTTGCAGGACTCGGCCGTCGTCACCGTCGCCAACGACTAGTCCGCTCGCAGCTCGGACTGAGCCCTGCTGCCTCTCTCCTCTTCTTCTCCGCCCGCGCCCTCGGTGGGAGAGGGCTGGGGGTGAGGGGCTATCCACCTCTGCAACGGTCGAGGGTGTCGAGGATCGCGGAGAGAACAGCTTCAGGATTCGCGAGCACATCGGTATCCCAGAAGCGAAGAATTGTGAATCCCTGCGTTCGGAGCCAGCGATCCCGCACGGCGTCACGCTTGCTGTGACCTGGCTCTGCATGTTGACTGCCGTCGAGTTCGATGACGATGTGCGGGTCGTACGAAGCAAAATCGACGATGTACGGGCCGATGGGCACCTGACGGCGAAACTTCACCCCGCCGGTCTGTTGGCCGCGGAGGCGGCGCCACAAAGCGGTCTCCGCATCGGTGGAGCGCTTGCGAAGGGACCGGGCGAATGAGATCTTGTCCGTCATCGTAAGATCATATCATAACTGAGTTCTACGCGAACGTCACCCCCACCCAGCCTCCCCCATCACGCAGGGGGAGGGGAAAAGGAAGGAGCTCCGCCTCCCCGATCACGGAGGGGGAGGGGAAAGAACCGTGCTCCTCAAGTGGAAGGAGCCCCACGCTTCTCTCCCTCTCCCTTCGGTGGGATGAGGGGAGCGCCTTCCTTGTTGGCTTCGTCAGGGAAGGCGAGGGTGAGGGGGCTAGCTTAGCTCCCGCAGCTCGGGCAGCCGACGACGTTCACCCGCCTCGAGGCCGAGTTCGAGCCGCCGTCCTCGTCGACCACGGTGAGCGTCACCAGCGGCTGCCACCCCGGGGTCGCGTACTCGTGCTCGACGATCATTCCCTCACCGGTCGATCCGTCGCCGAACGACCAGATGTACTGCACGATCTCGCCGTCGGGGTCATAGGAGTCCGATGCGTCGAACGTGACCGGCTGGTACGTCCCGACCCAGTACGGGCTGGACGTGAAGATCGCGGCCGGGATCCGATTGAGCGCCTCGACGGAGCGCGTCCGCGCCCCTGTCCTGCCGGCGGAGTCGGTCACCACGAGGGTGATCGCGTAGACGCCCTTCTCGTCGTACGTGTGGGTCGCCGTGACTCCGGACGCGGTGTCGCCGTCCCCGAGGTCCCAGTCGTAGGAGACGATCGCTCCGTTCGGGCTCGATGAGGCGCTCGCGTCGAGCGCGACCTCCAGCGGAGGGTAGGCGAACGCCGGGGTCGCGGTGAACTCGGCCCGCGGCCCGACGACGCGGGTGCAGGCGGCGAGGAGGAGCGTCAGCCCCAGCAATGCGACGAGCGATGCGGCGAGCCACGCCGGTCGATCACTTCTCTTGCGGTTCATCGGCCCCCCCGTTCTCGTCGTTCTCTTCCTCACGCCTGGCTCCCCTCTCCTTTTCCTCTTCCTCCTCTTCCTTGCGCGCGGCCTTCATCACTTCGTGGATTGCCTCCAGTCGCGCGGCGGCGCGGCCGAACAGGGAGTCCTCGGGATACGTCCCGTCCTCGCGACGCTCGCCGGAGGGGACGCCGGTCAGGACTTCGATCCCCTCCTCGACGGTCGACACGGGATAGATGTGGAATCGCCCCGCCTCGACCGCCTCGACGACCTCCTCGCAGAGCATCAGGTTGTCGACGTTCGCGGTCGGGATGAGGGCGCCCTGCTCGCCGGTGAGGCCCTTCGCCTTGCAGACGCGGTAGAAGCCCTCGATCTTCTCGTTCACCCCGCCGATCGGCTGGATCTCGCCCTTCTGGTTCACCGAGCCGGTGACCGCCAGGCCCTGGCGGATCGGCGCGTCGGCAAGGGCCGACAGGATGGCGTACAGCTCGGTGCTCGACGCGCTGTCGCCGTCGATCATCGAGTAGCTCTGCTCGAACGCCAGGCTGGCCGAGAACGACAGCGGCCGCTCCTGCGCGAACCGCTCGCCGAGGAAGCCCTTGAGGATCATGATCCCCTTGGTGTGCGTCTTTCCCCCGAGCTTCGCCTCGCGCTCGATGTCGACCAGGCCGGTCTTGCCGGCGTGGACGCTCGCCGTGATCCGGGACGGCTTCCCGAACGTGTAGTCGCCCATCTGGAGGACGGCGAGCCCGTTGAGCTGCCCGGCGCGCTCCCCTTCGGTGTCGACGAAGATCGTCCCCCGCTCGATCATCTCGCGGATCTTGGCGTCGATCCGGTCGTGGCGGAAGTCCCGCTTGTCGAGGGCCTTCTTCACGTGGTCGCCCGAGACGCGCTCGGATCCGTCGGTCCGCGCCCAGTACGAGGCCTCCTTGACGATCGACACGAGGTTTCCGAACTGGCACGACAGCTTCTTCTGATCGCCGGTCAGCTCGGTCGCGTACTCGATCATCTTCGCGACCCCGCTCGGCTCGAACGGGATGATCGACGGGTCCTCTGTGCAGCAGACGCCCAGGAACTGCGCCATTTCCTGTTCCCGCTCGGGGGTCCGGTCCATCTCGATGCCGAAATCGGCCTTGACGTTGAACAGCTTGCTGAAGTCCTCGTCGTAGTGGTACAGGATCTCGTAGATGTAGGGGCTCCCGATGATCACGAGCTTGATCCGGAACGGGACCGGCTCGGGACGGAGTCCCTCGGTCGTCGAGTACCCCAACATCTGCCAGGGGTCCTCGATGTGGATCTCGCGCCGCTTCAGGGCGATCTTCAGCGCCTCCCAGCTCAGGCCGAGCCGGAACAGGTTGTTCGCGTTCAGGACGAGATATCCGCCGTTCGCTCGGTGGAGAGTCCCCGGCTTGATCATCGTGAAGTCGGTGATGGCGACGCCCATCTGGACGCGGCGCTCGATCAAGCCGAACAGGTTCGGATAGGTGGCGTTCTGCTCGACGACGACCGGAGCGCCTTCGGTCTTCGCGTTGTCGACGAGCACGTTGACCGCGTACTTCTTGAACGGATCGGCCTGCGGGATGGAAAAGGGGAACGGCGTCTTCTTCGCCGCGCCGCTGTTCTGGAAGCTGTCGAGGTTCTCGACGACGTCCCGCTTCACCGACTCGAGGAACGCGAGCACCTTGTCGAGGCCCTCGTAGCGATCCTTCAAGTGGGCGAAGTGCGGCTCGATCATGAACAGGACCGCCTCCCTCGCCAGCTTCTTGATCTCAGCTTCCCGTTCCTCGTCGAGGCGCGCCACCTCCTGGAGCTGCTCCTGGATCAGCGTCTGAACCTGCCCCTGGTGTTCCCGGATCTCCTCGCGCTTCTCCTCCGGGAGGGCGGCGTACTCCTCCTGGCTGAGCGGCTCGCCGTTGTCGTGGAGCGGGAGGGTGTTGATCCCGATCGGCGTCCGCTGCACGGCGAAGCCGAGCCCGCGGGCGCGCTTCTCCATCTCGTCAAGGAGGGTCGTCCGCCGCTCGCCGTACCGGTCGTTGATCTTCTTGCTGCGGGCCTTGAATTCGTCCGATTCGAACACCTTGGGGATCTCGCGCTTCAGGCGGTCGATGTCGCTCTCGAGGTCGGTGCGGAGCTGGCAGCCCTTCCCGGCCGGAAGCTCCAGATAGCGGGGCCTGTAGGGGTTGTCGAAGTTGTGAACGTAGCACAGGTCCGGCGGCTGCGCCTCGGCCGCGCTCGCCTGGGTGAGGAAGTGCTCGACCGCGGACATCTTGCCGGTCCCCGGGTCGCCGGCGACGTAGATGTTGTAGCGGTTCTTCACATCCTTGATTCCGAGCCCGAGCTTGAGCGCGTCGACCGCCCGCTCCTGTCCGATGATCCGATCGAGCGGCTCGAGTTCGGCGGTCGACTCGAAGCTGAAAGAGGAAGCGTCACATGTATACCTGAGTTGCGTTGCGTCGAGTTCTTTGACCATTGTCTCCTCCTTGATCTAGGATTCTATCGCAGATGTTCAGATCGGTTCAACGAGAGATTGCGATCGGGTTGCTGCTTTCCTCCTTCGTTTGCGTAGCCGCCTGCGGCGCGACGGCGGTCCTCACCCCGCTGATCGATCGGCCCGGGACGAGCGCGTACTGCGACGCCGTGGCGGCGGCGATCGAGGGGGCGCGCGCTTCGATCGATCTCCTCCTCTCCGGCGCCGACGTGGCCGGGGTCCCTCTATGGGAGCCGGTGATCGCCGCGTCGGATCGGGGCGTCGCGGTCCGCGTGCTCCTCGACGCGAGCGACTGGGCGCCCGACATCACCGCCGACAACCGGCTCGTCGTGTCGTACCTGACCGGCCACGGCGTCGAGTGCCGGTTCGACGATCCGGGCGTGACGACCCACGCGAAGATGGTCGTCGTCGATCGGACGGTCGTCGTGCTCGGATCGACGAACTGGAACGAGTACGCGTTTTGCGAGCACGAGCAGACGAACGTGGTGATCGAGAACCCGGTCGTCGGGGGCGCCTACGCGGAGTATTTCGATCGGCTGTGGGAGGGGCGCCTCCCGGTCGACGGCGTCGAGGTCGATCTCGGCGAGGCCCTCTCGGCCGAGCCCGCGATCGTTCCGCTCCCCGACGGCCCCGGGACGGCGCTCTACGCGGCCCTGTTGCTCGAACTCCTCCCGCGCGCGCGGCGCTCGGTTCACGTCGTGATGTATCGCGTCTCGATCTACCCGAACTACCCGGGCAGCCTGTCCAACGAGCTCGTCGGTGAGTTGATCGCCGCGGCGGGGCGGGGGCTCGACGTTCGAGTCCTGATTGACGACTGCAGTTTCTACGCGGATTCGGCCGACGCCAACCTCGTCTCGGCGATCTATCTGTACCAGCACGGGATCGAGGTCCGCTTCGACGGGCCGGAGGAGACGACGCACGCCAAGCTGGTTGTGATCGACGGGGAGTCGGTCGTCCTCGGGTCGACGAACTGGAACTACTACTCGCTGGAGGAGAACGTCGAGGCGAACGTCGGGCTGCTCCGGATCCCGGAAGTCGCCGAGGCGTTCGAGGCCTACTTCGAGACCCTCTGGGAGGCCGGCCGGGCGATCGTGCCGTAGCGCTTTCGAACTAAGGGAGAAGTACCGATCCTTCGTCTCCGGCGCAAGCCCCTGGGTCTCGCTGAAGTCGGATTCGAAAGGCGGGACCTTTCGAACGACGGGACGGCGTTGCGAGGGCTCGCAGCGGAAACAGGTGTCAGTCGGAATCGGCGAGCCGGGTCACTCGTTCGCCGCAGACCGGACAGACCCACTCGATCTCGCCCGACCACGGGTTCCAGCGGACGGGGAGCATCGAGGCCCCGCACTCCGGGCAGGGGAAGAGGGAGACGGTGAGGGGCACGGCCTCTCCCTCCGGCCCGGTGGCGATCAGGCGAGCGGGCTCCTCCATGAGCAACGGGATCGGCTCGGACATGGTCAGCGTCAGGGTGTCGCGCATCCCCGTGACGTCCACGTCCCCGGAGAGCTCGATCCGAACGCCGTTCCGCCCGATGCCGATCAGCAGGAGGAGGATCGCGAGCAGCAGGCCGGCGCACGCCACCAGGGCGACCGTCTGGACGATCCGGTTCATCGGGCTCCTCTCCGGACGCTCGTCCGACGGAGCGCCCTGGATGTACGGTTTGTCTTCGACCGGCCGGACGTCCTCATCCGCCCCGCCGGACGATCAGCGTCTTCCCCTCGACCCGCTCCACGCGGACCGTCGCTCCGATTTCGACGGGACCTTCGATCGATCGCGCGGCCCAGTACTCCCCGTGCACGAAGACCATCCCGTCCGGGTCGAGCCTCCGGCGGACGGTCCCCGTCGCGCCGACGAGGCCGACGCTCCCGGTCACCGGCCGCTTCCGCTGGATCATCAGCCCCTTGGAGAGAACGAAGATCGACAGCGCGGCGCTGACGCCGACGACGGCGAGGATCGTCGCCCAGGACAGGCCGATCGAGCGGTCCGGAATGTCGAACAGCGCCAGCGAACCGGCGAGGAGGCCGACGATCCCCCCTGTGGTGAGGATCCCGTTCGTCGGCGTGAACGCGTCGAGGACGATCAACCCCATCCCGAACAGGATCAGCGCGATCCCGGCGATGTTCACCGGGAGGATCTGGAGGCCGAACAGGGCGAGGAGGAGGCAGACCCCCCCGGCGGCCAGCCCGAACCCGATCCCCGGATGGAAGAACTCGTAGATCAGCCCATACAGACCGAGGATGAACAGGACGTAGACGATGTTCGGATCGGCGAGGAGGCCGAGGAGGCGCTCGCGGAGCGTCGGACGGATCTCGTCGATCTCGGCTCCGCGCGTGTGCAGAACGCGCCCGTCGGGGAGCGTGTATCCGTCGAGCTTCTCCAGCAGGGCGCCCGTGTCGTCGGCGATCAGGTCGATCACGCCTTGGTCCAGCGCCTCGGTCGCGCTCAGGGCGCTCGATTGGAGGACGGCCGACTCGGCCCACGCGACGTTGCGCCCCCGCCGCTCGGCGATCGAGCGGGCGAACGCCGCGGCGTCGTTGGCCGCCTTTTCGATCGACGTGTCCTGCTCGCCGTCCGAGGTCCCGCTTCCCATCAGGTTCACCGGGTGGGCGGCGCCGATGTTCGTCCCCGGCGCCATCGCGGCGACGTCGGCCGCCAGCGTGAGGAAGACGCCGGCGGAGGCCGCCCGTGCCCCGGACGGGGAGACGAAGACGACGACCGGCACGGTCGAAGCCATCTCGGCGGCGACGATGTCGCGCATCGACTCGTCGAGCCCTCCCGGCGTGTTCAGTTCGATCAGGAGGAGGACGGCCGCCCTCTCCTCGGCCTCGCCGATCGCGCGGACGACCTCATCGCGGGTCGCGGGATTGATCGACCCGTCGAGCGAAAGACGGAGGATCCCGTCGGCGGCGGCGCTCATCGACGAGAAGGCCACCGTCGCGAGCAGTCCGATCCCGAAGAAGAGCTTCGTCGGCATCCTCATGATCCCAAGTATATGTCGAAATCGGGCTCTCGTTGGGAACGGGCGCATGTTCTTGTGCCTCTCCTCCCTCGGCGGTGTAGGATCGGCTTATTCGGAGCTTCGTCGTCGGCGTTCCAGGCCGAACGGGAGAAGGAGCGACGTGGAGGTCGGTCCGCATGAAGGAGATCGGTCGGGAATTCTTGGAGAAGACGGAGCATCGGCACCTCGCGCCCTCGGCTCAGGAGCGCGGGGTTCCTCAGCCGCCGCTTCAGGTCCGGCTTGGGAAGGGCGAGGTCGTCGAGCTGCCCGATCCGCGGAGCGCGCCGGGGGACGGGCCGAGCCTGCACGAGGCGATCGAGGCGAGAAGGAGTCTCCGCGAGTACGCCGAGGCTCCGTTGTCGTCGGGGGAGCTGTCGTACCTCCTGTGGAGCACGCAGGGGGTGTCGCGGGTGATCCCGGATCGCGCGACGTTCCGGACGGTCCCCTCCGCCGGGGCGCGGCACGCGTTCGAGACGGTCGTCCTGGCGAACCGGGTCGACGGGCTCGAGCCCGGCACGTACCAGTACCTCGCGCTCGACCATCGGCTGATGCGGCTCGATTCCTCACCCGGCCTGTCCGATCGGCTGGCGTGGGCCTGTCTGGGGCAGCGGCTCGTCGCCGCCGCCGCAGCGACGTTCGCTTGGGTGGCGATCCGAGATCGAATGGCGTGGCGCTACGGGGAGCGCGGCGTCCGGTACCTCTTCCTCGACGCCGGGCACGCCTGTCAGAACCTCTACCTGGCCGCCGAGTCGATCGGGGCCGGCGCGTGCGCGATCGGGGCGTTCGACGACGGGCGGATCAACGCCCTTCTAGGGCTGGACGGCGTCGAGCGGTTCGTCATTTACCTCGCGGCGGTCGGGAAGCGGCGGGATCGCTGACCGCAACGGCCTTCTTCGAGAGGGG
>CAZGXU010000037.1:0-11022 GCA_964530075.1 uncultured Thermotogae bacterium | reverse complement strand
GTGAACGTGTGAACGAGCGACGCCGTCGCGCCGGTGTCGTCCTCGATCGTCAGGCGGACGGAGTAGACGCCGACTTCTTCGTAGGTGTGGCCGACCTGGGTGCCGCGGGCCAAGGTTCCATCGCCGAAGTCCCAGACGAAGTCGACGAGCCGGCCGTCCGGATCGTACGACGGGGAGGCGTCGAACAGGACGTACTCGCCGACGACCGGCGAATCGCTGGAGAAGCGGCAGCCGGCGAGCGGCGGGGTGTTCTCGATGGTGATGGTGATCTCCGCCGTCCCGGCGAGGCCGGTCTCGTCGGTCACCTTCAGCCGGACCGTGTGAACCCCCGACGACTCGAACGTGTGCTCGGCGCGGACGCCGGCGGCCCATTCCCCATCGGGGGCCGTCTCGAACTCCCACACGTATTTCGCGATCGTCCCGTCGTCGAACGAACTGGACGCGTCGAACTGGACGCGAAGCGGGGCACGCCCCTCCGTTGGGTCGGCGGCGATGACGGCGGTCGGCGGCTCGTTCGAATGGACGATGTTCAAGAAGCTGCATCCGGTCAACGCGACGAGCGCACCGAGGAGGATCAAGGGAAGGATGCGTCGCATCGATCGGACCTCTCTTCCGCTGGGGTGCCTTCATCATGCCGCGAGCCGCGCGGAGCGGCTCTCCCCGCCGCCCGATCGACTCGGGACTCCGGGACCTCCCGCGAGGGGGACAGGCGCGGTCTCTTCGGGTGAAGCCCGTCTCGCTCGGGGGCGGGATCGCGGAAGGGGTCGACGACGTCCGGCGGTGCGCCGTATCCTCCGTGCCTGTTGCGAGGAGGAGCGGGAGGAGGCGGAGAGGGAAGCGATCCTCGAGCGGCACACGCGCGAGCTTCGCGAGGCGTGGAACCAAAGACGTCTCAGACGGGCCGTCCGCGGGGGCTCGACCGACGGTTCAGCCGAACAGGGCGAAGGCGCCGCGGGCGAGGAGGGCGACGACGAGGGCGATCCCCGTCGTGGTCGCGACGACGAGCCCGGTCTGAGCGTTCCCGAGCTCGCGCCGGAGCACGGCGATCGTGGCGATGCAGGGGATGTAGAACAGGACGAACAGGGTATAGGTCATCATCTGGCCCGCGGTCAGAACGCTCGCCGCCTGTACGGTCCCCAGCGCCTGGAAGAGCATGACGAGCGACAGCTCCTTCCGGAAGATCCCGAAGATCAGCGGGACGCCGAGGGCGGTCGGGAGGCCGAGGCTCCACGTGATCGGGAAGGTCATCAGGTTCAGATAGTGGTTCACGTTCGCGAACTCCAGCAGGCTCATCACCACGCTGCCGAGGACGAGGAGCGGCACGGCGTATCGGAGGAATCCGCGGATGCGCAGCCAGACCTTCGCCCCTACGACGCGCGCGGAGGGGAGCTTGTACGACGGGATCTCGAGGATCAGCCCCGGCGTGACGCGGGGAAAGATGCGGGTGAGGAGCCTGCCCGCGGCCGCGATCACGAACAGGTTGATCACGTAGAGGAGGAACGCGAGATGCGGGCCGAGGAAGTAGCCGATCAGCCCGAAGATGATCGTCGTGCGGGCCACGCACGGGATCATCACCGCGAGCATCGCGGTGGTGAACCGGTCCCGGGGCGAGTCGAGGATGCGCGTCGCCATCACGGCGGGGACGCTGCACCCGTACCCGAGGATGAACGGGATCACCGACTTGCCGTGCAGGCCGATCCGGTGCATCAGGCCGTCGGCGAGGTAGCCGGCGCGCGGGAGATAGCCGATGTCCTCGAGGACGGCGAGGCCGATCAGAAACGGGACGAGGTACGGGAGGACGATCCCGATGGCTCCCGCGATCCCTTGGATCAACCCCTGGATCGCGAAGAAGGCAATATGATTCGGTGGGATCGCGCCGGCGAGGAGCTCGATCGACCGATCGAACGAGCCGACCAGCGGGCCCTCGACCAACGAGCCGACGGTGAAAACGACGTAGAACAGGGAGTAGAGAATCCCGCCGAGGGCGATCACTCCGAGGACCGGATGCATCAGGACGCGATCGATCCGGTCGCGGAGGCTCTCGATCGGCGGCCCGACCGTGGCGACCTGCTCGAACAGCTCCATCCCGGTGCTGTGGCGTTCGGCGGAGAGGACGCTCTCCCCGCTCCGTCCTCGCCGGGTGGCGATCTCCGCGCGGAGCGACGACGCGATGTCGAGGAGAGCGGGCGCTTCGGCCTTCGCGTGCTCGACGAAGAATGGGTCGTCTTCGAGGAGCTTGATCGCGGTGAGGCGGGCGTTGGACAGCACGGGGCCGCGATTCCCGCTGCGGACCTCCCGCTCGAGGGAGCCGATCGCGGACTCGATGTCCTTGCTGTAGGTCAGCGGCGGAGCGACGGCGTGCTCTCGCGCGACGCGGACCGTGGCCGTGGTTACCTCCAGCACGCCGGTCCCACGGACGGCGACGGCGGGGATCGCCGGGACACCCAGCCGGTCGCTCAGCGCCTCGGCGTCGATGTCGATCCCCTTCCGGCGCGCCTCGTCGGCCATGTTCAGACAGAGGACCATCGGGATCCCGAGCTCCAGGAGCTGAAGGGTCAGTTCGAGGCTTCGGGAAAGGATGGACGCGTCGGCGACGTTGAGGACCGCGTCGATCGGCTCGTCGATCAGGAAGTTGCGCGTCTCCGCCTCCGCATCATCGAGGGACGTGAGCGAGTAGATCCCGGGAAGATCGATCACCTCGGCACGCTGCCCTCCGACCCACGCCTCGCTCTTCAGGTACTCGACGGTCGTCCCCGGGAGGTTCGACGTGTTCGCCTTGTAGCCGACGAGGTGGTTGAAGATCGTGCTCTTGCCGCAGTTCGGCTGCCCGATCAGGGCGATCCGAAGCGCGCTGGGACGGGCATCGGACACGCCTACGCCCCCTTGCGAGCCGCCGTGGAGCGCTTCTTCGCGCAGGCTTCGCAGTAGCCGATCAGCTCGAGCCGAATCCGCTCGACGCAGAAACCGTGCGACGCGGCCAGATCGCGGAGCGCCTTCGGGGTCGGTATGTCGAGAACCCGTCCGCAATCCGAGCAGACGAGGTGCAGGTGATCCTCTTGCAGAACTTCGTAGTGGCGATGGTCCTCGCCGAGCTCGCTGGTCCGGACGACGCCGATCTCCTTGAGCAGGCTCAGCGTGCGGTAGACCGTCGCGAGGCCGATCCGAGGCCGTTTCTCCCTCGCGATCCGGTAGATCTCCGTCGCGTCGAGATGCGGATTCCGGTCGATGATCCGGACGAGGAGTTCGCGCTCCGGCGTGACCCGCTTTCCCGACGCTCGGAGGCGCTCGATCGCCGGGACCCGCGCGGTCATGACCGGATCCTCCCGAAGCGATGGCGCCGTCGCGGGAGCATGGGCGGCCTTCCGGACGACTCGACGAGCACGTGACGTGCGACGCCGCGACCCAACGCGATCTGCGTCCCGTGGACGTCCACGAGGAAGGGCCCGCGGAACGCGCCGCGGCCCGACAGCCGGACGGTGTCGCCGGGGTGGATGCCGAGATAATTCAGCCGTCGCTGGAGGCCGTGCCCTCCCCGGATGTCGAGCACGCGCGCTTCGTCTCCCGGCCGGAGTTGGTCGAGCGTCATAGTCTATAATGATAACGATTCTCATTCTCAAAGCAAGGGGCTCCCGCTTGGTCGACGTCTCCGGCCCGTGTATCCTCGATGCTCACCGATGTCCGTGAATCGAGTCCGGGACCTCTTCGATCGCCTCCTCGCCGCCTACGGCCCGCAGGCTTGGTGGCCGGCGGACGGGCCGTTCGAGATGATCGTCGGGGCGATCCTGACGCAGCGGACGGCGTGGCGGAACGTCGAGGAGGCGATGCGGAGGCTCAAGGAATCGGGTCTTCTGTCCGTGGAGGCGATCGCCGGAGCGTCGGTCGAGCAAGTCGCCGACGCGGTCCGCGCTGCGGGCTTCTACAACGCCAAGGCGAGGAAGCTGAAGGGGTTCGCAACGCACCTGATCGAGGCCCACGGCGGTGACCTCGACGGCCTCTTCGGCCTCCCGGACGGCGCGCTGCGCGAGGAGCTCCTCGGGCTCTTCGGGATCGGAGAGGAGACGGCCGACGCGATCCTCGTCTACGCTGCGGCGCGACCGAGCTTCGTGGTCGATGCGTACGCGCGCCGCCTGCTGCGCCGCCTCGGTTGGATCGACGGGGAGACGTACGGGGAGCTTCGCGCTCTGTTTCTGTCGTCCCTGCCGGCCGACGTCGGGCTCCTCGGCGAGTTCCACGCGCTGATCGTCCGGCACGGGAAGGCGCACTGCCGGTCGGATCCGGTCTGCCGGGGATGCCCTCTTCGACCGATTTGTCCGTCAGAGACTGCGGGGAGAGAACCGGGGGAGAGCCGATGATCCGCTTCGACCGGTCCCGAATGCGAGCCGGCTTCGGACGGGCGCTCGTCCTCGGCCTTCTCGAAAGCGGGTTCGCGGCGGTCGACCCGGGGCGCTGCGTGCGCGAGGCCCTCGCCCGCGAGGGGGACCGGCTTCGCGTCGGAGGGGAGATCCACGACCTCGCGGGGCGGCGCGTCCGGGCGATCGCGATCGGCAAGGCAGCCGTCCCGATGGCACGGGCCGTCTCGGAGTCCCTCGGCTTCGCTGCTGCGGGCGGGATCGCGCTGACTCGATACGGCTACGGGGGCTCCGCGAAGGGGTTCCGCGTCCTCGAAGCGGGACATCCGATCCCGGATGAGAACGGGTGGAGGGCGACGACGGCGATCGCGGAGCTATCGGACGACGTCGGCCCGACGGACCTCGTCCTCTGCCTTCTCTCCGGCGGCGGCTCGGCCCTCCTCGCGGCGCCCCCGGCGGGCGTCCCGCTCGACGATCTGGCAAGGACGACACGCCTCCTTCTCGGGAGCGGCGCGGCGATCGGCGAGATCAATACGGTCCGCCGACACCTGTCAACCCTTCAGGGCGGGCGCCTCGCCGAGCGCCTCCGCCCGGCGACGGTGATCACCCTCGCCCTGTCCGACGTGATTGGCAACCGGCCGGAGGCGATCGCCTCCGGGCCGACGGTCCCCGATCCGACGACCTTCGGCGACGCGATCGACGCGCTCCGTCGGCATCGTCTCTGGGAGGAGGTCCCCGCGTCCGTGCGCGACCACCTCGCCCGCGGAGCCCGCGGGGAGGTCGGCGAATCGCCGAAGCCGGGGGATCCCGTCTTCCGAGGGACGGCGTTCGAGGTCGTCGGGGACAACGGCGCGTTCCTCGATGCGATCAAGCGGGTGGGCCGCGATGCGGGCTGTCGCGTCGTGCGGATCGCGGAGCCGATCACCGGCGAAGCGCGAGCAGCCGGCCGTGGGCTCGCACACCGGGCGTTGACCCAAGCGAGCGAAGGAGCGGCGCGCACCCTCATCGTCGCCGGAGGGGAGACGACGGTCACCGTCCGCGGGAGGGGGAGGGGCGGGAGGAACCAGGAGCTCGCTCTCGCGGCGGCGCTGGAGATCGACGGGATCGACGGGGTCTTCGTGGCGGCACTGGCCACCGACGGGACCGACGGGACGACCGAAGCGGCCGGGGCGATCGTCGACGGCGAGACGGTCGCTCGTGCACGGCGGGCCGGCGTCGATCCGGCGGAGGCGCTCGCCGACAACGATTCGTACGTTGCGCTGGCGGCGTCCGGGGACCTTCTCGTCACGGGTCCGACGCGAACGAACGTCGCCGATGCCTACGTCGTGTGGGTCGGACCCGCCTAGACGACGATGGCCTTCCACGTCCCTCGGCGGAACTTCGTCACCATGATCGCCGCGAGGGCGACCCAGTAGGTGTACTCGCCGGTCCAGGCGCCGACCAGGCCGAGCGGAGTCCGCAGGCCGAGGAGGTACACGATCGGCAGGTAGAGGCCGAGGCAGACGATGAACTCGACCGCCATGACGAAGCGGGTGTTGCCCGCCCCCTGCAGCGCCTGAGAGAGGACGAGCGCGATGCCGGCGAACGATTGGACGAGGCCCAGATACATCAGCGATAGACGGCCGGTCGCGATGACGGTGGGGTCCGACGTGTAGATCCGAAAGACCCAGGTCGGGAACGCCAAGAAGAGGAGCCCGATGAGGGTCATCGAGTATGCCGCGAGCCGGGCGGCTTCCCACGTCAGCTCCTCGGCCCGCTCGGTCCGTCGGGCGCCGAGGTTCTGACCTACCAGCGCTGACGCAGCGATGCCGAAGCCGACCGCGACCATGATCGGAAGGTGGTAGATCGAGCGGATCACGCTCGTCGCGGCGAGTTCGTTCGTCCCGATCCTCCCCACGACGAAGAAGAAGGCGAACCAGCTCGCGTGAGAAAAACCTCCTTGCGCCAGCACGGGAAGCGACAGGCGGAGAATCGGGCGGGACCATCGTAGGCCCAGCCGCCCGCGGCCGACTGCCTGGAACATGCCTCGGTACCGCCCAAGGGCGGAGACGGCGATCCAATAGACTGTCCCGATGCCGAGGGCGATCGTCGACGCCAGCGCCGCGCCTTCGATCCCGAGGCGCGGGAAGCCGGCACGACCGAAGATGAGAAGGTAGTCGAGGACGATGTTCGCCCCCGTGATCAAGACGGATGCGTGCAACTGGTGCCGGGTTCTCCCGATTCCAGCGAAGAAGCCCTGATAGACCGCACTGGCCAGCATGAACACTGTGCCGTATAGGCGGTAGTGCAGGTAGACCGTGCCCAGTTGGCGCACGACCGGGTCGCCGGAGAAGACCGGGGAGGCGAGGCGTGCGATCCAAGGGGCGGAGACGATGAGCGGGATTCCGACGAGGACCGAGAGGGCGATCCCGGCGGAGAGCACCTCGCCGCACTCCGTGTATCGCCCCTCGCCGAAGCGGCGCGACGTGAGCGTCTGCACGCCGACGCGGATCGCCGACAGGGAATACACGATCGCGAAGAACAGGACGCCGGCGATGCCCGACGCGGCGAGGGGAGCGGGACCGAGCCTGCCGAGCATGATCGTGTCGACCACGCTGAGCAGAGTGAGGGAGGACATCCCGAGGACGACCGGCAAGGCGAGGTCCAGAACTCGCCGCGACTTCCGATGCGACAGGACAAGCCGGCCGAGAACCGCGCGAAGCGGGGTGCGCTCATCGTCTGGCATGGAACCCCCGATTCCGGACCTCCGATCGACCGCGGCGGGCGCAACGTCCGCGGCCTTGTCGGTCTCGAGGCCATGATACGGGCCGGCCGGTCACAAGGCGATGTCGACGACCTCGTCCTTCGCTTCGCGGTGCACGGCGGCGGGGCGCCGCTGCCATTGGGTGAGGAGGACGCCGGTGAGGGCGATCGCGGTCCCGAGCCCCTTGGCCAGAGTCAGCGCGGAACCGAAGAGGGTCACCTCGGCGATCAGCGTGATCAGCGGCACGAAGTTCGCCGAGACGGCGACCCGGGTCGCGGTGAGATACGCGAGAGCGTAGTGCATCGCGAGGAACGCCACGGCGGAGCAGAGGACGCCGAGGAACAGGATCTCCAGCAACGCGGGCGGGGTGAGACGGCTCAACCAACCGGGGCCGTCGGTCGCGGCCAGCGGCCCGAACACGAACAGGGAGAAGAAGAACTGGTAGAAGGTCAGCTGCAGGGGCGTCACCCGGCGGAGGACGTCCTTGACGAGGCTCGTTCGAACCGCCGCGCACAGGACGGCGCCGAGCACGATCAGGTCGCCGGTGAGGCTGGCGCCGGCCTCCTGCCGACCGAAGCCGATGATCAGGAGGATCCCGGCGTAGGCGGTGAGGATCCCGATCGTCTTCCTCCAGCTCGCGCGCTCCTGTCGGCGGGCGAAGGCGATGAGGTAGACGGCGATCGGGATGGTCGCGATGATCACGGCCACGTGGCTCGGCTGCGTGCGGGCGACGCCGAAGGTCTCGAACAGGAAGTAGCCGATCGGACTCAGGGCGGAGAGGCCGGCGAGCGTGAGGATCTCCCTCCGGGGGACGCGGAGGGCCCGGCGGGAGACGACGACGAGGCCGAGGAGGATCGTCGCGAGGAGGAACCGGGAGAACAGGAGGGAGAAGACGGGGACCGTGTCCAGGGCGTCCTTGATCGCGAGGAAGGAGAACCCCCAGATCGTCATCGCGGAGAGGAGCGCACCGTAAACGCGGATCGCGGCGGCCGTGCTCAACGTCACTCCTTCGACGCGGGGTGGAGTCGATTCTCCGGCGGCGAGCGGGCCGGCGCAACTCCGCCGCGGGGCGGGCCGTGGGGTATCATCCGTCGGGATGGGTATACGCGTTCGCGAAGGGAGAGCCGTCCGATGAGCCCGGAGATCGTCAACGAGAAGACGCTCCGCGACCTGGAGTTCGATCGCCTCAAGGACCTCGTCAAGGAGCACGTCTCCTCGGCGCTCGGCGAGGAGGCGGTCGATCGCCTCTCCCCGACGGTCGATCGGGAGGCGATCGACCGCGGGATCGCCGAGGTGAACGAGGCGATCGGCCATCTCGGCGATCGCCGGCGGTTCTCCCTCGGCGGGGTGCGCGACCTGGTCCCGGTGCTCCGGCGGGCGAAGGAGAGCGCCTTCCTCGAAGGGGAGGAGTTTCTCGACGTCCTCCAGACGATCGACGGAACGCTCGCCGTCCGCGGACTGCTGGCGGACCAGGAGGAACGACCGCTGTTGGCAGGGATCGCCGAACGGCTCACAGCGGGCGGTCAGGAACTGGGGCGGAGCATCCGACGGACGATCGACGAGCGAGGCGCGGTCCGCGAGGACGCGTCCCGCAAGCTCTCGGAGCTGGTCAGCCGGCGGAAGGCGCTCGAGCGGCGGATCGAGGAGCGGCTCCAGGCGCTGATCGATCGAAATCCCGGCCTGATCAGCGAACCGGTGATCACGCGTCGTCGCGGGCGCCTCGTGGTCCCGATCCGCAGCGGCGCGGTCGGGGCGATGGACTTCGTCGTCCACGACCGGTCGGGGACCGGGCAGACGCTCTACGCGGAACCGACGAGCCTCGTCCCCGAGAACAACGTCGTCTCGGAGCTCGCCGAGGAGATCCACGCCGAGATCCGGCGGATCCTCCGCGAGCTGACCGACGCCTTCGTCTCGGCCGAGGCGGCGTTCCTTCGGGACCGAGCGATCCTCGCTCACCTCGATTCGCTCTTCGCGCGCGCGTCGTACGCCGTCGCCCATCGGTGCGCGTTTCCGCAGTTCGGCCGGCGGGTCGTCCTCCGGAGCGCCCGGCATCCGCTCCTTCCGCCGGCCGGGGCCGTTCCGATCTCGCTGTCGCTCGGGGTCGACTCCCGGATGGTCGTCATCACCGGCCCGAACACCGGGGGGAAGACGGTGACGCTGAAGACGATCGGTCTGCTGACGTTGATGACCCAATCGATGATCCCGATTCCCGCGTCCCCCGACAGCGAGCTGAC
Organism: uncultured Thermotogae bacterium; assembly: GCA_964530075.1. Taxonomy (GTDB): domain Bacteria; phylum Bipolaricaulota; class Bipolaricaulia; order UBA7950; family UBA9294; genus JANQEA01. Next base: position 1,696 of record CAZGXU010000037.1, on the reverse strand, counting down.
GGTCGTCTCCAAGATCCGAAGCGACATCGGCGACGAGCAATCGATCGCTCAGAACCTGTCGACGTTCTCCGCCCACATGCGGAACATCGTCTCCCTCCTCGAGGAGGCGGACGCGGAGACGATCGTTCTCCTCGACGAGCTCGGGGCGGGGACCGACCCTCAGGAGGGCGCGGCCCTCGGCCTCGCTGTGATCGAAGCGCTCCTGGAGAGCGAGGCGATCGTCGCGATCTCGACGCATCTGACTCCGCTGAAGTACTTCGCGATCCGGCATCCCGAGGTGAAGACGGCGTCGATGGAGTTCGACGTGGAGTCGCTCTCTCCGACGTATCGGATCGTCGAGGGGATCCCGGGACGGAGCAACGCGTTCATCATCGCCGGCCAGCTTGGCCTCCCGGCCGATCGGATCGACCGGGCGCGCTCGTTCCTCTCGAAGGGGGAGATCCGGGCCGACGACATCCTCGACGAGCTGGAGCGGGAACGACAGGCGATGCGCCGGCATCGCGAAGCGGCGGAGCGGGACCGCGCCGAAGCCAAGCGGATGAGGGAGACGTACGAGCGGAAGCTCGCCGAGTTCGAACGCGAGAGGGAGGGCGCCCTGTCCGAGCGGTTCAAGGGGTTCGATCGGTTCCTCCGCGACGGACAGCGTAGGCTGGAAGAGATCCTCGCCGCGGCGAACGCCGGCGGGACGGCCGAGGGGACGCGGGAGGGACTCCGCGAGGTGGCGGCGCTCCGCGAGACGTCGATCGAGCAACGGGCGCGGGCGGGCCGGCTCGTCCGCGGGGAGGTGCTCTCTCGCGATTCGATCGAGCCCGGCGCGCTCGTCCACGTCCGAAGCGTCGCCGCCGACGGGCGGGTCGTCCAGATCGCCGCGCAGGGGCGGGTCACCGTCGACCTCGACGGTGTCCGCGTAACGACGGAGCTGGATGACCTTGCGCCCCCACAGGGTCGAAAGGCGGATGCGCCGCCGCCCAAGAAGCCGTCCCGCCTGAGGCGTCAGCGCCCGGGCCGGGTCCCGCTGCAGCTCAACGTCCGCGGGATGACCGTCAGCGAGGCCCTGCGGGAGATCGACACGTACATGGACCGGCTTCTTCGCGCCGACATCCGTTGCGCGAGCATCCTCCACGGAAAGGGGACCGGTGCCCTCCGGGACGCGATCGGCGCGTACTTGGGCTCGTGCAGTTTCGTCTCCTCCTACGAGTTCGCGCCGCCGAATCGCGGGGGCGACGGAGTGACCGAATTCGAGCTTGCAGCGGACGAAAGGAGCGATTGAAAGGGTCTTCCCGTTTCGCTAAGATGGACCGTCAGAGAGTCGACGGATCGAGAGAGGTTCGGAGGGTGAAGATCACCAAGGTTGAGATCCGGCCCATGCGGAACGAGGGGAACCTGAAAGCGTTCTGCTCGGTTGTTTTCGACGACGTCTTCATCGTCCACAGCGTCAAGATCATCCAGGGCAAAGAGGACTTGTTCGTTGCGATGCCGAGTCGCGAAGGGAAGAACGGGGAGTTCCGGGACACGGCCCACCCGATCGACAACGCGTTCCGCCTCGAGATGGAAGACACCGTCCTCGAGAAGTATCGGGAAGTCGTCGGGGAGGCGAGCCGGGTCCTGGCCGGCGACATTCCGACCGAAGACGTAACGTTCTAGGGCGTAGCCAAGCGGTAAGGCAGCGGCCTTTGGAGCCGTGATCGGAGGTTCG
>CAZGXU010000036.1:9827-20715 GCA_964530075.1 uncultured Thermotogae bacterium | reverse complement strand
ACCTACTCGCCGGCAAACTCGACTTCGCCTTACCCACATGAAACAGCGAGGAACCGCGAATAGCCGCTCGAGCGTCGGCCTGGTTGCCAGCCGCTCTCGTCTCGGGATCTCCTTCGTGGCGGTTCCGGCATGCAGAAGAGGTCGCAGCTTCTTCACGAACTGCTCGCTGCCCAGGAGGATCCCACCTCGCAGACCATCCCAGACAGACACACCCCGCCCATCTTTGACAAACTGACGGTACGCGCGGCGAGCGGTATCCATGTCGACGTCAAACTCCGCGAGGATCCACTCCGTCGTGAGGAACACCGGAGGAGCCGCATGGCCCGCTGTCGCTCGGTAGCTGCTCCACTTCCATTGGCGTGGATGCTGCACGATCTTCGCGCGCACAGGATTGAGCACGAGGTAGCGTGCCAGCTCGAGCAGATGGCTCTCCTTCTCGACGAGGATCGACTTGAATCGCCCCTGGAGAACGTGTCCCACCCGGTCATGTTGCCGGTTGAACGCCTGCGTATACACGCTGTTCAGGTGGCGCATTCCTTTCGAGAGATTCCCCTCGGGTGTCTCGATGAGCAGATGATAGTGGTTGGACATCAAGCAATATGCGTGACAGATCCAGCCGAACCGGTCAACGACATCCGCAAGAACAACCAGAAACCTCGCCCGATCCTCGTCGTCGAGAAAGATATCCTGCCGCGCGTTTCCGCGCGCCGTCACGTGATACACAGCACCTTCGTATTCAACTCGCAACGGTCTTGCCATGCGTGCAGTCTACCCTATATGATGTGGCAGAACAAGACCTGACCCCGTTTGTGTGTGTGACCCCGTTTGTGTGCAATAGCACTAAGGCTTGCGCCGTCCGGTCTTTTCTATTCTGAGCGCTCCTTTCATCCCTCTTCGTCTCTCATATTGACATTCGTATCCTTGCGTGCCATCCTACGCCCCTCCACCCTACGCGTCAAGTTCAGCATCCTGACTGAACGTATTCGACACCGAACGCTTTGCTTCGGTGTGACTCCCCACTTGCCACTCGCCACTTGCAACCCATGCCCACCTCTGTATACTCTGTGACCACATGAGGACTATATTCACAAGGTCGCAGACATGCCACGGGCGTTCACCGCGATAGAGAAAGAGACGATTCGCGAGAAGCTGATGGCGGCGGGGCGCGCCTGCTTCCTTCGCTACGGCCTGAAGAAGACGACGATCGAGGACCTGACCGGGCCGGCGGGGATCGCCAAGGCGTCGTTCTACCTCTTCTTCGACAGCAAGGAGGCCCTGTTCGTCGAGCTGTTCCTGGAGGAGATGCCGGCGATGATGGAGCGGTTGCTCGACGCGTCGTTCCGGACGACCGACGACACGAGGGAGGCGCTCGTCCGCCTGATACAGGGGATCGTCCGCGAGATCGAGTCGAACGAGTTCGCGCGGATCCTTCTCGACGACCCGAGCGAACTCGAGCGGCTGGCAAGTTCGCTCGACTACCAGGGGATCCTCGATCGTTCATCCGAATTCTTCGCGCCGCTGATCGAGGCGTTCGCCAAGGCGCAGGCGCGCGGTGAGATCATCCCCGGCGATCCACTCCAGCTCACTTACTCGCTCGGGCTCATCAAGCTTCTCCCGGTGAACCGCGATCGGATCCCTCCGGAGATGTACGATCAGCTGTTCGAGCTGGCGCCACAGATCATCGCCGACGGTCTTACCTGCCCTGCTAAGCAGGGCAGGTAAGACCTTGATGGATGCGCACAAGCCGTCGCCACGGCGCCGGCTGTGCGTGAGAGAACCGCAACATGGGTAAGCGGTTCTCTCGGAGGATGAGGAATCGGAGTGACATGAGCATGCGACAGGTTCTGCAGGACGGAGGTGCAACTTGAGTCTTCTGGCGGGACGGATCGCCTGGAGAAACCTGTGGCGGCACCCGCAGCGCACGGTCCTGATGATCGCGATCGTCGCGTTCGGAAGCTGGATGATCCTCGTCGTCTGGGGGATCACCGACGGATTCCTGACGTCGATGACGAGCTCTCAGGTCGACTACGATCTGGGCGACTTCCAGCTGCGCGCCGTGGGGTACGCCGAAGATCCGGTCCCTTCGAACGGACTGACGCCCGCCCAGGTCGCCGAGGCGGATGCGGCGATCGCCGATCTCCGCATCGACGGTGCTTCGCCGCGGCTCGAGGTGTACGGGATGGTCCGAAGCTCGTACGGGACCGACGGCGCCGTGCTCCGCGGGATCGATCCGCTCAAGGAGCGGTTGGTCACGCGGATCGGCGAGATGATCGTCGAGGGCCGCTCGATCGCCGGACCGGGCGAGGTCCTGCTGTCGGAGAAGCTGGCCGAGAGCCTCGATGTCCGGCTCGGGGAGAAGATCGTCGTCTTGGCTCAGGGCGCGTCCGGGACGAACTCGCGGGCGTTCACGACCGTCGGGTTCTTCTCGGCGCCGCTCGCTCAGCTCGACAACACGCTGTACGTCCCGATCGAGGACGCGCGGGCGCTGTCGGAGTGGGACGGGCTGACGTCGATCGCGGTGAACCTCCCGCGCGGCGTCTCGACCGGCCGCGCGGTGGCCGAGGTCGCGGCGCGCCTGCCGGCGGCCTCCGGGATCGAGGTCGCCGACTACTACGCGCTCAATCCGCTCGCCAGGCTGATGATCGGAGGGAGCGTCATCAAGATGATCCCGTTCGTGGTGATGATCAGCCTGCTCGCCGGCTTCGGCGTCGCGAACACGGCGTTCTACTCGGTGCTCGAGCGGACGCGCGAGTTCGGGGTGATGACCGCCGTCGGGATGAGCCGCCGGCTGCTGGCACAGGTCGTGTTGCTCGAGTCGGTGTTCGTCTCGGCGATCGGTTTCCTCGTCGGGGGCGGCGTCGGCTACGGCCTGCTGATCTATCTGGAGCGGTTCGGGATCAGCTTCGGCCGCCTGATTCCCGGCCTCGCCGGCTCGCTCGGCGTCCCGACGGTGATCTACGCGTCGACGTCCGGGTGGTACTGGGTCGCGGCGTTCTCGGTTGTCGTATTCACCGCCCTGGTCGCGGCCTGGTATCCGGCCCGACGGGCGAACCGGCTCGAACCGGTGACCGCCATCCGGGAGGGGTAGGACGATGAAGAAGATGACGAGGGCGAAGAGCCGAATGAGTCGGTCGACGATCTGCCTGCTGCTCGTGTCGCTCGCGGCGCTCGCTGCCGCGGCGCAGGAGGAGCCCGCCGACCCGACGGCGCTCGATGCGGCAGCGATCCTCGATCGTGTCAACGGCGCCTGGCAAGGGGACAGTTTTCACGCGATCGTCCGACTGGAAATCACGCTCGCCGGTTCGATCAAGCACCACACCCTGGAGATCTGGACGCTCGGCGAGGAGCTGGCACTGATCCGCGTCCTCGAGCCGGAGGAGGACCGCAACTCGGGCTACCTCCAGCTCGGCGATGAGCTCTGGTACTACGCGCCGGGGATCGGCGCGATCAAGCTCCCGGCGGTCGCGCTCGCCGACGCCGTCTTCGGTGCCGGGCCGTCGCTCGACGACCTGTCGCACGGGACGCTCTCCGACGACTACGACGCCGGCGTCGAGGTGCTCCCCGGCGACCCTGACGACGAGAGCAATGCGCACTGGCTCCTCACCCTCGTCCCGCACCCCGACGCGCCAGTCGTCTACGGGAAACTCGAGATCTGGGTGACCGCCGATTTCGCGATGGAGCGGCTCGTCTACTACGACCAGCGCGGCGACGTGCTGCAGACGGCGACCTTCTCCGACGTGATCGAACTCGGGGAGCAGACCTTCCCGACGACGATCATCATCGAGGACGCGTTCGGCGACCGGACGGTCCAACGGATCGAGGATCCGGCCTTCGACTTCGAGATCGATGCGTCGTTCTTCTCGGTGGAGACGTTCGAGAACTGGGGGGAGACCGAATGAAGGCGGCGCTCCGGCACCTGAAGCGAAACCGCGGCCGTACGGTCCTGACGTTGCTCGCGGTGCTGATCCCCGTCTACTTCATCATCTTCATGTTCGGGTTCGCGTCGGCGAACTTGTCAGACATGTTTGAGACCGCCACCCGCATCGACACCGGACACTTCCAGATCCGCCACGAGGAGGTCCGCGGACTCGGGTCGGCGATCCCGCTGATCCGGGATCCGGACGCGGCGCTCGCCGTCGTCGACGAAGCCGACGGGATCGAGTGGCGGACCGTGCGGCTCGACCTCCCGGCTCTTGCGTCCGTCGGCGACCGCTCCCAGACGGTCTACGTCCAGGGCGTGATTCCCGAGGAGATCGGACCGATCAGCGCGATCGGCGACCTGATCGTCGACGGGACCTACCTGACGACCAGGCAGGACGGGGTCGTGATCGGCGAGGAGCTAGCCGATCTCTTGAAGATCGGGGTCGGCGACGAGCTGGTCCTCCTCGGCGCGCACCCCGAGGCGGGGATCGGCGTGCTGAAGGTCCCGGTCGTCGGCATCTACAGCGCACCGGCGGCCGAACTCGGTCGCACCGTCATCCACGCGACGCTGGACACCGCCCGTCGACTTGCACGGACCCCGGGCGCCGCGACGGCGATCGTCGGCCGGGTCGAGGGGGTCACCGGGCCGTGGAACGCGGATCGGATCGAGAAGGTCACCGCGGCGTTCGCCGACGATCTGCCGGACGGTCTCGTAATCCTCGGCTGGAAGGAGCTCGTCCCCCAAGTGGCCGCCTACATGCGCGTCATGCAGCCGATGCTGTGGGTGTTCGCCGGTGTCTTCTTCGCGCTCGGAGCGCTGGTCGTGGTGAACACGCTGTATCTCTCGGTGATGGAGCGGACCCGCGAGCTCGGGCTGATCATCTCGCTCGGCGCGACGCGATGGCGGGTGATGCGGATGATCCTCGTCGAGGCGGCGACGATCGCGGTCGTCGGCGCCCTGTACGGCGCGCTCGCCGGGGTAGGCGTCATCTGGATCGTCGAGGCGTTCGGCGGCATCCCCGTCTGGGGCTCGGCCGTCCAGTTCATGAAGGCCGTCGGGATGAACCCGGTGCTGCACTTGCGGGCGTCGGCGTCCCAGGTGCTTCTGGCCGCAGCTTCGATGGCCGGAGTCGCCATCGTAGCGGCGTGGTTCCCGGCGTATCGGGCGTCGAACCTCGAACCTGTGGAGGCGATGCGCTATGTCGAATAGCCCGCTGATTCAGACGAGGGACCTGCGCAAGGTCTATGAAACCAGTGCCGTCACCACTCCGGCGCTGAACGGCGTGGATCTCGACCTGCACGAAAAGGAGTTCACCGCGGTCGCCGGCCCGTCGGGCTCGGGGAAGTCGACGCTCCTTCACCTGCTCGGCGGCCTCGACCGACCGACCTCGGGCGAGATCTACCTCGAAGGGCGGTCGATGTCGGGCCTCTCGAAGGACGAGCTCGCCCGGCTCCGCAGGACGAGCATCGGCTTCGTCTTCCAGGCGTATAACCTGATCCCGGTGCTGACGGTGTTGGAGAACACGGCGTTCGTCCTCGAGCTGCAGGGGGTGGCGCGGGCGGAGCGGATCGAGCGCGCGCGACGGATCCTCTCCGAGCTCGGCGTCGGCCAGTACGCCGACCAGTTCCCAAGCCGGATCTCCGGCGGCGAGCAGCAGCGGGTCGCAGTCGCCCGCGCGGTCGTCTCCGAACCGTCGATCGTCCTCGCCGATGAGCCGACGGCGAACCTCGACACCGCGACGAGCCTCGACCTGATCGACCTGATGCGCCGGCTGAACGAGGGAAAGGGTGCGACGTTCTTCTTCGCCACCCACGACACGCGCCTCCTCGACCGGGTGAATCGGCTGATCACGTTGGTGGACGGACGAATCGAGAGGGACGAGACGCAAGCCGCCGTGAGCTGAGGGCCGATCGACGACGCTCGAGATCCACCGACACGGATCCCCTCCCCTGCCTCCCCCGCCAAGGGGAAGATCGAACGACGACGGCCCCCTCCTCACAGGGGAATCGGAAGCGCGGCCCGCAGCGCCTCGACCCGCGCGTAGGGGAGGTGAATCGTGCCGATGCTCTCCTTCGTCGAGTTCGGCCCGTGATCGTCCGATCCGCCGGTCACGAGGAAGCCCCGCTTCTCGGCCATCGTCCGGAGGAGCCGCGGCTCGATCGTCAGGCTCCGGCTCGACGGATCGTACGGATAGACCGTCTCCAGGCCGTCCACCTCGGCGTCAAGGAGACCGCCGAGGAACGCGCCCCAATTCTCGATCCGCATCAGGCAAGGGTGGGCGAGCGACGCCACGCCGCCGGCCCGGTGGACGATCCCGACGACCTCGCGGAAGCCGTCCTTCTCGATCGGCGCGTAGCAGGGCGCGCCGCGCTTGAGGAGCCGGTCGAACGCGTCGGTGAAGTCGGAGACGACCCCTTTGTCCACGAGGACGCGTGCGAGATGCGGCCGCCCAAGGTTCCCGGCGGCGACGGCCCGCACGTCCTCGAGGCCGAGATCGATCTTCAGCTCGTCCCGGCAGCGGCGGATCATCTCCTCCATCCGCTCGACCCGCGCCCTCTCCATCCCGGCGAGGAACGACCGAAGCTCGTCGGACCGCGGGTCGACGAAGTAGCCGAGGATCTCGCCGGTGACGCCGTCGAAGTCGGCCTTGATCTCCACCCCGGCGATCACCTCGACCCCGCCGATCGTCGCCACCCGCTCGGCGATGTCGTCGGAGATCACGTCGTGATCGGTGATCGCGATGCACGAGAGCGCCACGGCCTTCGCCCTGCGGGCCTGTTCGTCGACGGAGACGGTCCCGTCCGAGGCGACGGTGTGAAGGTGCAGATCCGCGGTTCCGCGCGTCATCTCCGCCTTCCGTGCTCCTTCCAGATCCGATCGAGGATCCCGTTGACGAACGACCGCGCCTGCTCGGTGCCGAACTTCTTCGCCAGCTCGACCGCCTCGTCGATCGCGACTTCGGGGGGGACTTCGTCGAGGAAGAGGAGCTCGTAGACCCCGAGCCGGAGGATGTTCCGATCGATCAACGCGAGCCGCTCGAACCGCCAGCCGATAGTCCGCTCGCCGATCATCCGGTCGATCTCCTCGAGGCGGCCGAGGATGCCCTCGAAGACCGCCGTGATGTACCCGCGCTGATTCCCCGGGTCGACCTCCGCGAGCATCTCGGGAAGCGACGTCTCGACGTGCTCGCGGCGATAGAGGGCACAGAGGAGGAACTCCCGCGCTTCGCGCCGCTGCATCAGGTGCCGAACAGGCGTTCGAACAGCTTTCTCAATCGGCGCTTTACGTCCTCACGCGAGTCGAGCCACATCCCGATGAGGAACCCGACGACGGCGAATCCGAGGAGGACGAGGACGATCTTCCAGCCGACGAGGACGAACAGGAGCCCGACCAGCAGGCCGATCACCACGCCGATCGTCTTTGCGTTAAGCGTCATACTCATCGCCGATGCCCTCCTCAGTCTTCGCGTCGGCCTCCGGCGCCCGGATGCTTCTCACGAAGACGGTCACCTCGCGGACTTCCACACCGGTCCGGTCGGCGACGTGCCGCGTCAACTCGCGTTGGATCCGCTCGCCGACGTCGGTCACCCGCTGGTCCGGGGTGAGGGCCGTCCGCACCCGGATGGCGACCCCATTCTCCTGCCGGCGGAGGAAGACGCGGAACCGGTCGATCCCGATCTCCCTGCGGAGGATCCCGCTGATGAACTCGCGCACGGCCGTCGGCGAGATCTCGACCCGCCCCCACTCCCCGGCACGCGAGTAGAGGACCTCGTTCAGCCGGTCGTCGGCGAGGACGAGCAGGAAGTGCAGCGCGACCAGGAGCATGCCGACGCCGAGCAGGGTGAGGAGGATCGTCCATCCCGCAGCGCTGAACGCCGCCGCCACGGCGTCCACCGTCAGGACCCCGGCGCCGGCTAGGACGAGCGCCACACCGAGCCCTAGGGTGAACAGGAACGCGAGGTAGTGGATGACGGTCAGTACCCTCGACGGCCTCATTCTTCCTCGACCTCCTCGGGCTCCGGCTCCTGCTCGGACTCGACGAGCCGCTGTACGTCGACGTTGACGGCGCTGACGCGCAGACCGGTCATCCGCTCGATCTCCGCCTTGATCCGCGTCTGAACCTGCTTGGCGACCTTGTGGATCGGGTTGCCGTAGAGGACCGTGATGCGGACGGTCACCGTGACGACGTCCCCGTCGACGGTCGTGTCGACGAAGCGCTTCATCCCCTCCCCGCGGCGGAACGCGCTGTCCCCGGCTCGCAGGTTGGCAATCCCGTCGATCTCCGACGCAGCGATCCCCGCGATCGCGGTGACGACGTCCTTGGAGATCCCGACATTCCCCTTGTCTGCCTCTGCCATCTTGAGCCTCCTCCTACTCCTCGGCCTCGTGCGTGTGCGGCGGGGCGACCTTCTTCACGTAGACGTCGATGCCGGTGACGTTGATCCCCGCCAGGCTCTCGATGTCGTGCTGCACGTTCTGCTGCACCCCTTGGGCCACCTCGTGAACCGGATATCCGTATTCCACGGCGATGCGCAGCTCCACTCTCACCTCTTGCCCCGTGAGCTCGGTCTTGATGTTCGGCGCCAGATCTTCGCCGCCGAAGATGCTCATCAGACCTCCGGACGATCCACCGGAGGATTGGGCGATCCCGTCGACCCGTTCGGCTGCGATCCGCGCGATCGACGCGATCACGTCTTCAGCGACGGAGATGCGACCGTCCTCGTCTACGATCTCCACTCTCTTGTCGGCCATGCTTCCTCCTTATAGACGTTCCACGTATCTACCCGTCCGGGTATCGACCTTCAGCCTGTCCCCCTCCTTGACGAACAGGGGGACCTGAATCACGGCCCCGGTCTCGAGCGTCGCCGGCTTCTCGACGTTGGAGACGGTGTCCCCCTTCACGCCGGGCTCCGTGCCCGTGACCTTCAACTCCACGAAATTGGGGACGGCCACCTTGACCAGCTCCCCCCGGTAGTAGAGGCCCTGCACGTTCGTCCCTTCGACCAGGTACGCTGCGGACTCCCCGAGCACGTCCTGGGCAATCGGGAACTGGTCGAACCGCTCGTTGTCCATGAAGACGAAGTCGGACCCGTCGTGGTAGAGGTACTGCATCTCCCGCGTCTCGAGAAAGGCCGATTCGGTGTTCTCGGCCCCCTTGAACGTGGCGGAGAGGACCTTCCCCGTCTTGAGGTGCTTCAGCTTCGTCTTCGCCACGGCGCCGGCCCGTCCGCGCTTCGAGTGCTCGTACTCGACGATCTCGTAGAGCTCTCCTTCGTACAGGATGGCCATCCCGCGGCGCATCTCACTGACTGCGAGGCTCATATTCGCGATCTCCCTTCTCGTTTCACTTCAGGCCGTCCGCGGGGAGGAATCGCGCACTCTCCGCGAGGCGACACAGCATATGATATCGCGAACCGCGCGTGAATGGTCGGATGCTCACGCCGCTACGGCCACCGGACGATCCGCAGCCCGACCTCGGTGATCCCCCGCTCGACGATTCCGAGTTTCTCGGCCGCACCCTTGGACAGGTCGATGATTCGCCCCTCGACGAACGGGCCCCGATCGTTGATCCGGACGACGATGCTCCTCCCGGTCTCCAGGTCGACGACGCGCACGATCGTCCCGAACGGGAGCGTCTTGTGCGCGGCACTGATCCCGTTCATGTCGTAGACCTCGCCGTTGGCCGTCAGCTTCCCGTCGAACCCGGGCCCGTACCAGGACGCGATCCCGGTCTCGTAGTACGGCCCGAAGAAGGAGAAGAACACGGCCACGCTGACGAGGATGACCGTGCCGAGGACGTAGAGCGCCGTTTCGTTCATCCCGACGAGTATAGAAGCGGCTCACGACGCTTACAACCGCCAACGCAACCGGCCCCAGGCCGATTGCAGGCCGTCGATCAGGATGTGGATCAGGTTCGGCAGATAGAGGCCGATCAGCACCGCGAAGACGAGGCTGGTCGGGAGGACGAGCCGCGGTGCGACGCGGTGGGCGGCGAGGGAGTAGATCGCCAGCGCGCCTAGCGCGAGGACCCCGACGTAGGCGATCCGGGTGATCGGCCCGAACAGGGGGTGATGCGAGATCCGACGGTGGCGGAAGGCCGCGGCGTACGGCGCCCAGAGCCACCGCAGCGGCCCCCAGCGGCGGTACGAGTCGCTCTTCGCGAGGTCGAGGTCCGGGCTGAGCAGGAGCATCGAGAACAGGTACGCCGCGACGAACCCGGCCACCTCGGCCGTCCCGACCGATCCCCGGTGCACGCACAGGACGGCAACCGCCGCCCAAACGGCGAGGAGCGCGGCCTCGATTCGCAGATGGGTCCTCCCGGACGGCATCCTTTCCCCGTGTTCAAGATACCCGCTCTCGCCGATCCCATCAACCGCCTTGACGAGCGCGCGAGCGGCGGATACAATCCGTTAGCAAGCTCATGTTCTAAGTGCTAATCCACCTCAGGGGAGGAGATATGAAGATGGCAATCAAGCCGTTGGGAAAGCGCGTTCTGGTCAAGAGGCTCGACCCAGAGGAGAAGAAGTCGGTCGGGGGGATCGTTCTGCCGGACAGCGCCAAGAGCGAGAAGGTCGTCCGTGCAAAGGTCGTCGCCGTCGGGACGGACGAGAAGCTCGAGGTCAAGGTCGGCGATCAGATCATCATCTCGGACAGCTTCTCCAACACGGAAGTGATCGAGGGCGAGAACAAGTATCTACTCGTCAAGGATTCCGAGATCCTCGCGATCGTCAAGTAGCTCAGTCAAAGGGGGAATGGAAGAATGGCCAAAGAAGTCATCTTCGGTGAGGAAGCCCGTCGCCGGATGAAGGGCGGGATCGACAAGCTGGCCGATGCGGTGCGGATCACCCTCGGCCCCCGCGGGCGGAACGTCATCATCGACAAGAAGTTCGGCAGCCCGGACATCACGAACGACGGGGTCACGATCGCCCAGGAGCAGGAGTACAAGGCCGAATTCGAGAACATGGGC
>CAZGXU010000036.1:0-9817 GCA_964530075.1 uncultured Thermotogae bacterium | reverse complement strand
CCTCCAAGACGAACGACATCGCTGGCGACGGAACGACGACGGCGACGATCCTCGCCCACTCGATGATCGAGGAAGGCTTCAAGAACCTCGCCGCCGGGGCGAACCCGATGGAGCTGAAACGCGGGCTCGAGAAGGCCGCAGCCGCCGTGGTGGAGCAGCTCAAGAAGATGAGCCGCGAGCTGAAGACGAAGGCGGAGACGGCGCAGGTCGGCGCCATCTCGGCAAACGACGAGTCGATCGGCAAGATCATCGCCGACGCGATGGAGGACGTCGGCGAGGACGGCGTCATCACCGTCGAGGACTCCGACACGATCGAGACCTACTACGATGTCGTCGAGGGGATGCAGTTCGACCGCGAGTACATCTCGCCCTACTTCGTCACCGACCCGAAGAAGATGGAGGTCCTCCTCGATAAGCCGCTGATCCTCGTCACCGATCAGGAGGTCAAGGCCGCTCAGGACCTCGTCCCGCTCCTGGAGAAGGTCGTCCAGACGGGCAAGCCGCTCCTAGTGATCGCCAAGGACGTGACCGGCGAGGCGCTGACGACGCTCGTCCTCAACAAGCTGAAGGGGACGCTCTCCAGCTGCGCCGTCAAGGCCCCCGGCTTCGGCGACCGCCGCAAGGCGATGCTCGAGGACATCGCGGTCCTCACCGGCGGCACGGTCGTCGCCGAGGACGCCGGGATGCAGATCAAGGACACGACGCTCGACATGCTCGGGACGGCGGAGAACGTCAAGGTCGACAACAACAACACGACGATCATCGGCGGGAAGGGGAAGCCAGAGTCGATCCAGGGCCGGATCGAGCAGATCGAGGCCCAGATCGAGACGACCGACTCGGACTACGACCGCGAGAAGCTCGAGGAGCGGAAGGCCAAGCTCGCCGGCGGTGTCGCCGTGATCAAGGTCGGCGCCCCGACCGAGACGGAGCTGTCCGAGAAGAAGCACCGGATGGAGGACGCGCTCGAGGCGACGAAGGCCGCCGTCGACGAGGGGATCCTCCCCGGGGGCGGCGTCGCCCTCCTGAACGCGTCGAAAGCGCTCGACGGCCTCAAGAAGCTGTCGGGCGACGAGGCCGTCGGCGTCTCGATCCTCAAGCGGGCGCTCGAGGCGCCGGTCCGTCAGCTGGCGTTCAACGCCGGGTTCGAGGGAGCGATCGTCGTCGAGAAGATCCGCGAGGAGGAGGCCGGCGTCGGGTTCGACGTCACCGCGGAGGAGTATCGGGACATGTTCGAGGCCGGGATCATCGACCCGACCAAGGTGACGCGGTCGGCGCTGCAGAACGCCGTGTCGATCGCCGGGATGCTCCTGACGACCGACGCGCTCGTCGCCGAGATCAAGGAAGACGAGCCGGCGGCCCCACCGATGCCCGGCGGGATGCCGTACTAGAGCGGACCCTCAAGCAGCTTGGACGCCCCCTTCCGCTCGACTACCATCGGGCGGAAGGGGTTTGCTTTGATGCCATGACGCGAAAACTCGGTTTGGCTCTCGGTGGCGGCGGCGCCCGGGGCTTCGCTCACCTCGGCGTCCTCCTCGCGTTGGACGAGGTGGGGATCCCGATCTCGATGATCGCCGGGACGAGCATCGGGGCCGCGATGGGAGCGACCAAAGCGATCGGCGCTGACCTACCGATGATCCGCAAGGTCCTCGAATCGATCGACCTGAACGAGCTCCTGCAGGTCACCGACAGCGCGCTTCGCGAACTCCAGAGGATCATCGGCCGGAGCGTCATGGAGTACGTCCGCGGTTCCCCGTGGCGCGAGGAGGGAGCGGTCCCGCACGACCTCGCCCGCTTGAACGAGCTCTTCTCCCTGCTGACCGCCAACAAGGGCTTCGAGGACACGTCGATCCCGTTCGCCGCCGTCGCCGCCGATCTCGAGACGGGCGAGCGGGTCGTCCTGCGAGACGGGAAGCTCTCCCGCGCGATCACCGCGAGCACCGCGGTCCCGGGGGTCTTCTCGCCGGTCGCGAAGGACGGGCGATACCTCATCGACGGAGGGATCCTCGAGAAGCTCCCCGTCGACGTCGTCACCGACATGGGGGCCGAGGCGGTTCTCGCCATCGACACCGGCGCGCCGCTCGATCGCGAGATCGGAACCTGCCTCGACGCGATCCTCCAGTCGCAGCGAACGACGTCCCAGCACCTGACGGACCTCCAGCTGAAGCGCGCCCGCGATCGCCTCGGGGAGAGGCTGCTCGTCCTCCGGCCGGACGTCGGGTGGATCACGATGTTCGGATTCGAGCACACGAAAGAGGCCATCCAGGCGGGCGAGACGGTCGTCCGCGCCCACCTGGATGACGTGCGGAGGGTGCTCGCTGATCCGCCGACCGCGCCTAGCCCTCCCCGTTCCGAATCGTGAGGACCGGGCTCTCGACCACGCCCCGGTAGCCGGACCCATCCTCGGCCGTCACCTTCAACCGGACGGAATCGCCGTCCGGATGCAGCGTCGTGTCCCACGCGTAGCCCCCGCCGTTGGCGAGGTTCGCGGCCAGGATCTCCCACGTTTCGCCGTCGTCCAGGGAGACCTCGATCGAGACGCGCAGGCCCTCGGCCGTGCCATCGGGATCGGTCGCGGACCACTCGATGATCACGGTCCCTGCCAGGACCGCTTCCTCGTCGATCGGCGCGATGAGCTCGACCCGCGGCGCGGCCAGGGCGATGACGCGCGCGCTGTTCTCCCGCCCAGGCGTGCCATTCAACGGAGCGCCGTCCGCGTCCGCCCCGTTCCGAATCCGCCCGTCGTGGGTCGCCCACTCCACCGCTTCACTCAGCGGGTCGACACGCTCCATCGATGCGTAGGGCGGATCCCCGGCGGAGGCCGTCCCGGCCGGCCATCCGGACTCGACGGCGTCGACTCGATCCGCGACCTCGCCGGCCGCGTCCCGCAACTCGATCACCGTCCCGCTGTTGGTGAGCGCTCCGACGTACACGATGTCCGCCTCGACGTCGGAAACGGTCCCGTCGTCCGACCGCTCGAGCAGGAAGTAGCCGCCCGCTTCGAGGATGACGTCCGTCGCGTTCCTCAACTCGATCACCGTTTCGCCGAAGGAGAGGGTCCAGCCGGTCAAGTCGACCGACGCGCCCGTCGGGTTGTGCAGCTCGATCCACTCGTCGCTCGCGCTCGCCGCTGTGCCACCCCAAGCGATCTCGTTGATCACGACCTCGGCCCCGACGCACCCGAGCGGGACCAGAATGGCCAGCCCCGCCGCAATCCACCACGCACTCCGTCTCCGTCCTTCCATTCGGACCTCCTTTCCGAGCTGAAAGCTTTTCTTTTCGGTGATGATAACATTCTTTCTTACTTTTGACAAGGGCAAGCATTGCGATCGGGCGCCTCCCAGACGTAGAATGAGCGATCGCCCAGCCCCAACGAAATCGGAAAGGAGAAACGTGCTCGTCCGCCAGATCCCCACCGGGGGAGATCGGAACTTCGCCTACCTCGTCGCCGACGGGTCGACACGGAGGGCCGTTGTCATCGATCCCTCTTACACGCCGGGCCGGGTGGTGCAGGCCGCGCGGGAGGAAGGCCTCACGATTGCCCGCGCGCTCTGCACGCACGATCACCACGATCACACCAACGGGAACGCCGAATTCGAGCGACTCACAGGGGTTCGGCCGCTTCTCTTCGGCGACACGGACCCCGAAACGGGCCGCCGGGTCGAGGACGGCGCGTCGTTCCCACTTGGGGAGCTCGCGATTCGGATCCTTCACACGCCGGGGCACACGTCGGACTCGATCTGCCTACACGTCGGAGACGCCGTCTTCACCGGCGACACGCTCTTCGTCGGGAAGGTCGGGGGGACGGACCTGGGCGACGGCGCAAGAGCGGAGTACACATCGCTTCATCGGAAGCTCCTGACCCTTCCCGAAGAAACGCGCGTCTTCCCGGGACACGACGTCGGCGTCGCCCCCGAATCGACGATCCGGCGCGAGCGCGAGACGAATCCGTTCCTCCTCCGTCCCGACTACGAATCGTTCGTCGAGCTGAAGCGGAACTGGGCGGCCTACAAGAAGGAACACGGTATCGCGTGACCCACTGGTACGAAGAGACGTTCGGAAGGGACTACCTCGCCCTCTATTCGCATCGGGACATCGCGGAAGCGCACGCGGACGTCGCCGCGATCGCCGATCTGATCGCCCCGCCGAAAGGCGCGCCGCTCCTCGATCTCTGCTGCGGCGCCGGGCGTCACCTGCTGGCCCTCCACAACACGGGGTTCGTCGACCTCACGGGAATCGATCTCTCGCAGACCCTCCTGGACGTCGCGCGTCGCCGGCTGGACGCCGTCGGAGGAGCGGAGATCCGATTGCTCCGGTCCGACATGCGGCGCATCCCGTTTCGCGGTCGCTTCGCGACGGTCCTGTCCCTCTTCACGTCGTTCGGCTACTTCGACGACGCGGAGGAGGACGCGGCCGTCCTCCGAGCGGCGCACGGCGCGCTCCGCCCCGGGGGCACGTTCGTGATGGACACGCTCAACCGACCGTGGACGGTCGCCCACCTCGCGCCCCGCAGCGAGGAGGCGATCGGCGGGCACCGCGCGGTGATCCGCCGCGCCGTCTCTCCAGACGGGCTTCGCGTCGAGAAGGAGATCCGTGTCGAACCCGAGGACGAATCGCCGAGGGTCTACCGCGAATCGGTCCGGATGTACACGGTCGATGAGATGCACGAGCTCCTCGAACGATCCGGTTTCGTCGACACCCGGTTCCACGGCGGGCTCGACGGCCGCCCGTACGACTCGACCCATCCTCGGATGGTCGTCGTGGCGCGCAAGCCGCCGGGCGGGGAGGTGCCGTGATCGAGCGGATCGATCCTCGCCTTCTCCACGGCGGGAGCCGCTTCTTCCTCGACTACATCGACGGGGAGGAGCGGGCCGTCGGCTTCTTCGAACGCCGACCGTCGGCCGTCGCCGAGGCGGCCGACGCGCGGCGGTCCGTCGACTTCCCTCGGGAGGAACTCGCTTCCCGCCTCCGTGCCTACAACGACCGCCTCGCTCCCTCGCCCGCGGTCCGGGCCAACATCGACGCCCTCGTGGAGACCGACTCCCTGTCCGTGATCGGCGGGCAGCAGGCCGGCTTCCTCGGCGGCCCGCTGTTCGCGGTGTACAAGATCCTCTCCGTCCTTCGCGCCGCGGCCTGGCTCGCCGACCGCCTCCGGACGCGCGTCGTTCCGATTTTCTGGCTCGCGAGCGACGACCACGACTTCACCGAGATCAACCGAGTCCGATTCCTCGACGCGGTGGGAGACCTTCGGACGATCTCGTTCGACTGGGAGGGCCGCGGTCGTCCGATCGAGCGCCTCCCGATCACCGGGGAGGTCCGGGCGGCCACGGCCGAGGCGCTCGACCTCTTCCCGGAAGGGCAGGCCGCGGCCCGCGACCTTTTCCTGCCGGACCCGTCCGACGACTACGCCTCCTGGCACGCGAGGATCTGGAGCCGCTTGTTCGCCGAAGCCGGACTGGTCCTCGTCGAGCCGAGGACGATCCGGCCGATGGCGGGCCCGTTCTTCGCCGAGGCGCTCGCGTCGGCCGACGGGATCGCGGCCGGCGTGCGCGAGAGCGCGGGCGCGCTTCGGGCCCACGAATATGCCGTCCCGATGGATCCGGAGGCGGTCGGCGGGCTGTTCGCGCTCGCCGAGGACGGGCGGCGCGTCCGCATCACGCAGCCGAAAGGCCACGCGGACCGCGCCCGCGAGAAGCCGGAGGCCTACTCCCCCGACGCGTTGCTCCGCCCACTCCTCGCCGATTCGCTCTTCCCGACGATCGCCAACGTCCTCGGTCCGAGCGAAATCGCGTATCAGGCGCTCCTCCGCCCGCTCTACCGGCTCTTCGAACTCCCCCAGCCGGTCCTCCTCCCGCGCCACGGGTACACGCTCCTCGAGCCCGACCAGGCGACCCTCCTCGACCGATGCGGAGCGACCGTCTCCGACGTCCTGGCCGACGGGTTCGATCCCGCCGCCGTCGCTCGCTCCTCCACCTCGCCGGCCCTGCTCCAGCGGTTCGCCGAACGGAAGGCGTCCGTGAGGGCCGCACTCGAGCCGCTCGTCGAGCCGCTCGCCGCGCTCGACCCGGGGCTGCCGAAGCGGTGGCGGCAGACCGCCGATCGGATCGAGCAGCAGATCGACCGGTTGGAGGAGCGCGCCGTCCGCGCCGATCTGGCACGCAACGGAATCTCCCTCCGCGAGCTCCGCCACCTGAGTGCGGAGATCCGCCCCACGGGGAGGCCGCAAGAGCGGGTCCTTTCGTTGATCCACGCCGCTGCCCGACACGGCATGGAATGGATCTTCGAACTTGAGTCTCCCGCCGATCCCGACGAATATGCCCACTACGCAGTGACGCTAGGGGGAATCGGATGAAGAGCGCGGACGTGATGGTCTTCGGCGCCCACCCCGACGACATCGAAATCGGTTGCGGCGGCACGGTCATCAAGTTGACCGACGCCGGCCGGCGCGTCGTCCTCGTCGACCTCGTCCGCGGTGAACTCGGGACGCGGGGGAGCGCCGAGACTCGGTCGCAGGAGGCGGCGAAAGGCGCGGAGATCCTCGGCGTCGCCGCGCGGGAGAACCTCGAGCTGGAGGATGGACACATTCGGGTCACGGTGGAAGGGCGGCGGCGGGTCGCCGAAGCGGTCCGCCGGTGGCGGCCGGATACCGTCTTCCTCCCCTACTGGGAGGACCGGCATCCGGACCACTCGTACGCCTCCCGACTCGTCTACGAGGGGACGTTCCTCGCCGGACTGGCGCGATTCGGCACCGGCCAGGAGCGTCATCGCCCCTCCCGCCTGATCTACTACATGGGGTGGTACGAATTCGAGCCGACGTTCATCGTCGACATTACCGCCCAGTTCGAGCGGAAGATGGCGTCGGTCTACGCGTACGCCACCCAGTTCCGGCCGGACGGCTCGCCGGACCCCGAGACGCGCCTAACCTCGCAGAGCACCGACTGGCTGATCCGGAGCCGAATGGCCTACTACGGCGCTCGGATCCGAGTCCGCTACGCCGAGGCGTTCCTGATTCGCGGACACCTCGCGGTCGACGACCCCCTGGAGCTCGATTTCGAGTCGTTCTAGGGAAGGAGCGGAATTGCGAATCGGCATCTGCTGTTACCCGACCCACGGCGGAAGCGGCGTCGTGGCGACGGAGCTGGGGAAGCACCTGGCGGAGCGGGATCACGAGGTCGCGTTCATCAGCTACGCCGCCCCCCTCCGGTTGACCGAGCTCCCGGCGCGGGTCAGCTTCCACGAAGTCGAGATCGAGCAATACCCGTTGCTGAAGCACTTCCCCTACACCCTGGCCCTCGCATCGAAGATGGCCGAGGTCGCGCGTCTGAAGGAGCTCGACCTCCTCCACGCCCACTACGCGATCCCGTTCGGCGCCGCGGCGCTGCTCGCCAAGCAGATCGTCACCGAGCGCGATCTGAAGGTCGTGCTCACCCTCCACGGGACCGACATCACCCTCGTCGGGAACAACGCGTCGTTCAAGCCCGTCACGACGCTGACCATCGACCGGGCCGACGCCGTCACCGTGGTGTCGAATTGGCTGAAGGACGAAACGCTTCGGCAGTTCCCAATCGATCGCGAGCTGACCGTCGTTTATAACTTCGTCGATCCCGAGCGCCACCAGATCGAGACCTGCCCTTGCATCCCGGATCGCTCGCGCCGCTCGCAGAGGACGCTGATGCACATCTCCAACTTCCGCCCGGTCAAGCGAGTCCGCGACGTCGTGGCGGTCTTCGCCGAGGTCGCTTCCGCGATCGACTGCCGCTTGATCCTCGTCGGGGACGGCCCCGACCTCCCGGTTGCTCGTGAATGCGCAGAGCAGCTCGGCGTCGTCGACCGCGTTACGTTCGTCGGCGTCGTCGACCGCGTCGCCCCCGTCCTCGCCGCGGCCGACCTTCTCCTGCTGCCGAGCTCGACCGAGAGCTTCGGGCTCGTCGCCCTCGAGGCGATGGCGAGCGGCGTTCCGGTGATCGCCAGCAACGTCGGGGGGATCCCCGAGGTCGTCCGACACGGCGTCACCGGGTACCTCGCCCCCGCCGGCGACGTACAGCGGATGACGGAGTACGCCCTCGACCTGCTCCGGGACGCGGACCGGTATCGGAGGTTCTCCGCCGCGGGCAAGGCGCGGGCGGCGGAATCGTTCGACCACCGGAAGCTCGTTCCTCAGTACGAATCCGTCTACCGACGCGTGCTTGGCGCGTAGCCCGATACCGAGAAAGGAGATCCCTCATGTCACGGGCGCGGAAACAGGCCGTCATCCTCCTCGGGCTCCTCGTCGCCGGCGGGTTCGTGCATCTCTCCGTCGCCGCGGGCATGCCTCACTACACGATCGCCGTCGCCGTCGACTACGCCACCGGTTCGTTCGCCGGCGATCTTCGCGTGGAGTACCAGAATGCCACCGGAACCGAGCTCGAAGAGCTCTTCTTCCGGCTCTATCCGAACGGAGCCGGGATCTACGGGGACGCCTCCGTACGGGTCACCGAGACCCTCGTCGATGGGCGTGCCGTCCAGGCGGAGACGTTCGTCGAGGATACGGTCCTCTTCGTCCCGCTTCCCGAACCTCTCCCGCCTGCCAGTCGGGTCACCGTGGCGATCGGATTCGAGGGGAACGCCGACGACTGGTCCGACGGAGCAACGCCGCCGACCGACGCGTACGGTCTGCTGACCCGGTCCGATCATGCCCTGACCCTGACCGCCTTCTACCCGATCCTTGCCTTCTATACGGAGGAGGGATGGTCTCTCGATCCCGTGTTCGAGGTCGGCGACGCGCTGATGAGTGAGGCGTCGACCTACGAGGTAAGCCTTACGATCCCCGCCGGGATCACGCCCGTTACGACGGGGACGCTCAGCGACAAGGTCCGGGAAGACGGTTCCGTCACCTATCACTACGTCGCCGAAGGGGTGCGCGACTTTTCCGTCGTCCTGGTCGACGGCTACGAGCATCGCGACGCCGTCCTCGACGGGGTCACGCTCCGTGCGTGGTTCAGACCGGAGAAGGGGCGGGCCGCGGACGTCGCTTTGAACCTCGCGTCCGATGCCCTGGAGCTCTTCGGGGACCTGATCGGTCCGATTCGGTACGCCGAGGTCGAACTTGTCGAGGTCCCGGCGCAGCACGCCGCCGGCGTCGAGTTCTCCGGCCTGATCCTCGTCTCCTCGGCCTACGCGATGAACCAGGAGGACACCTTCTATGATATCATCATCTCCCACGAGATGGCCCACCAGTGGTTCTACGCCGGTGTCGGGAACGACATCGCGGAGGACCCGTGGCTCGACGAGAGCCTCGCCACGTACCTTTCCTACCTCTTCTTTGAAGCCTTCGCCGGGCCGAGCATCGCCTCCGAGATCCTGGATCAATGGGCGCGCACCTACGACCGGGCGCGGACGGACGAGCCCGACGTCACGATCGCGAGCCCGACCTACGCGTTCTCCGAGTCGTCGACCTACAGCGCCTTCGTCTACAGCGGGGGCGCACTCTTCGTCCACGCGATCCGCGAGGCGATCGGCGACGGGCCGTTCTTCGCCGCGCTGGCGACGTACTACGCGGATAACCTAGGGCGCATCGCGTCGCCGGCCGATCTGATCGCGGCGTTCGAGGCGTCGTGCGGATGCCGACTCACCGATCTCCTCGTCGCGTTCGGCCTCCGCCCGTAGCGATCCTTCACCAGTCAGACGGGCTGAGCGAAACAGGGCCCGAGAAGGGCAGCCCCAAGTGATGCTTCGTAGCGACACCGGAATCGCTCTTGCCGTTCTCCTGTTCAATCCACTCTCCACCGGAGCGGCCCGTTCGGAAGGGTCGCGAGGCTCGGTCGATTCCGATTGACCGAGC
>CAZGXU010000035.1:0-21995 GCA_964530075.1 uncultured Thermotogae bacterium | reverse complement strand
GTCCCCTTCGCATGCCTTCGCGCGATGGCGGCCGTCCCAACACGGGCTCGCGGTGTTGATTCGGTGGCGAGAGGTGCGATATACTGGTTTGCCTCACCCACTAGTTGTTGTCGTTGTCAAGGCGCCTTCTTTCTGGGAAGGTCGGTGCCCTGACGGAGAGGATGCGATAGGGCTTGGCGCTGGCAACCCACGTCAGCACATGTGAGCACAGAAGTAGGAGGTAGTACAGTGAAGAAACTTCTCGCAATCTCGCTGGTGTTCGTCTTTGCGTTCGCCGCGGCCGGGATCGCGCAGGAGATCAAGAATCCCGACACAATAGTCTACATGGACTACGGGACGATCAACACCTTGGATCCTGCGTACGCGTATGACACGGCAAGCGGCGGCGTGATGTTCCAGGTCTACGAATGTCTGTTCCAGTGGCCCGTCGGCGTCGTCGACGCGGACGACGAAGATCTCAGCTACTCGCTCGCGATCGCCGACCTCGAACCGTTGCTCGGGACCGTCGTTCCTTCCGAGGCCAACGGACTGATCGTGACCCTGCCGGACGGCAAGATTCAGTACACGGTCCCGATCCGGAAGAACGTCACGTTCCACAACGGCGACGCGATGACGGCGGAGGACGTCGAATACTCGTTCGAACGGGCCATCCTCCAGGACCGCGACGGGGGCCCGATTTGGATGTTCATCGAGCCGTTCTCCGGATCGAAGTACTCGCGTCTGTATCAGTTGGTCAACGACGTCCTCGGGATCGACACCAATCGCGGCGAGACGATCCCCGATCTGACCCCCGAGCAGCAGGCGGCGGTCTACGAAGCGATCGACGGTTGGGTTGAAGTCTCCGCCGACGGCGGCAGCGTCGTGTTCACCCTCGACGCGCCCTACCCGCCGTTCCTGTCGATCATCGCCCAGGGTGGTTCGTGGTCGAGCGTCCTCGACAAGGACTGGTGCGCGGAGGTCGGAAGCTGGGACGGCCAGCCGGACACGTGGGCTGCGCACTACAACCCCGGCGGCGGTCAGGCCGCTGAGGAGTCCCCGCTCTACGACGTCGCCAACGGGACCGGCCCCTACAAGCTCGTCTTGTGGGATCCGGGCATCGAGGTCGTCTACGAGGCGTACGACGGCTACTGGCGCGCCCCGGCCCCCGTCAAGAATGTCGTGAACCGGAAGGTCTCGGAGTGGACGGATCGCCTCCTCGCGTTCCAGAACGGCGATGCGGACATCGTCACCGTCGACCCGCAGTACGTCCCGCAGGTCGAGGGCCTTCCCGGCGTCGTCGTCCACTACAATCTGCCGACGCTCGGCCTGAACCCGGCGGGGTTCTTCACCTCCGACCTCGTGATGGAGGGGAATGACCTAGTTGGGAACGGCCAGCTCGGAGAGACGGGAATCCCGGCCGACTTCTTCAACGATGTGCACGCGCGCAGAGCGTTCGCATACAGCTTCGACGACGCGACGTACATCGAAGACGTGCTCGGCCAAGTTGGCGGTTACGACACCATCGGCCCGGTGCCGAAGGCGTTCGCCTGGGCGTACGATGATGATCCGAACATCGTCTACAACTTCGACCTCGAGAAGGCCGAAGACGAGTTCAAGCTGGCGCACGGTGGAGCGGTCTGGGAGGACGGGTTCACGATGACCCTCCTCTACAACGAGGGGAACGACGCTCGAAAGGTCCAGTGCGAGATCCTCGAGCTCAACATCGAGTCGTTGAACCCGAAGTTCCACATCGACGTCCGCGGCGTGCCGTGGGCGACGTACCTCGACATGATGATCGGCGGTCAGATGCCGTTCTTCGTAATCGGGTGGCTCGCCGACTTCCCGGATCCGCACAACTTCGTCGTCCCGTTCGCCACGTCCACCGGAACCTTCTCCGGTTGGCAGGGCGAGACCCTGATCCAGATGTTCGCCGACCGCTACGACCCGTTGGTCACAGCAGCGATGGCGACGGCGGATCAGGACGAGCGGGCCGTGATCTACACGCAGATCCAGGAGATGTCGTACGAGGACTGCTACGACCTGTGGCTCCCGCAGTCGAACGGATATCGGGTAGTCCAGGGGTGGATCCAAGGCTGGGCGTTCAACCCGCAGTTCCCGGACCCCTATTTCTACTCGATCGTGAAGACCTACAC
The DNA here is from genome assembly GCA_964530075.1 of uncultured Thermotogae bacterium. Lineage (GTDB taxonomy): Bacteria > Bipolaricaulota > Bipolaricaulia > UBA7950 > UBA9294 > JANQEA01. The sequence continues at coordinate 19,863 of CAZGXU010000035.1, read as the reverse complement.
CGAGGACTACTAAAGGTAGTAAATCGGTAGACGTCTTGGGGACAGAGGTGCAAACGCCTCTGTCCCCTCCTTCGAAAGGGCCCGCATGATCACGTTCATCGTCCGGCGACTCCTCCTGATCCCCGTCGTCGTCTTCGGCTGCATCCTGCTCGTCTTCGGGATGATGCAACTCCTCAGTCCGGTGAAGCGACTCTCGCTCTACATCGACAATCCCAACGAGCTGAAGCAGCTGAGCGAGAACCTCGACGTCATGATCCACCGATACGGTCTGGATCGGCCGATCTACGTGCAGTTCGCTTCGTGGCTCGGGCAGGTGGTGAGAGGCGACCTCGGATGGTCCGAATCCGCAGCACGACCTGTTTCCGGGGCATTCAAGCGGTTCTTCCCCGTATCGGTCGAGCTTGCGCTTTGGTCGGCTTTACCCATCGTGCTGGGCGGAATCCTGCTCGGATCGGCGTCGGCCGTCCGCCACAACAAGCTGTTCGATCATGTGACCCGCGTCTTCGCCATCGTCGGGTGGTCCCTCCCGACGTTCGTCGCCGGACTGCTGGCGCTCTTCCTCTTCTACGGCGTGTTGCAGTGGTTCCCTCCGGGTCAAATCGGGCTCGATGCCGCCGCCGTCATCCGGTCCGCCGATTTCACCAGTTACACCGGAATCATCTCACTTGATGCGATTCTGAACTGGAATTGGTTCGTGTTCGTCGACGCGGTGCGCCACCTGGTCCTTCCCGTCATCGTACTGTCGCTCGTCTCCTGGGCGATGCTCCTCCGAATCACGCGGGCCAGCATGCTCGAGACGCTGCGACAGGATTACGTCACCACGGCCCGCGCCAAAGGTCTGAAAGAGCGCGTCGTGATCAGGCGACACGCGCGGCGGAATGCGCTGATCGCACCGATCACCGTCGCAGGGATCACCGTCGCCTTTCTGTTCAACGGGCTCGTGATCACGGAGACGATCTTCGACTTCCATGGGCTCGGCCGCTGGGCCGCACGGGCCGCCCAGACGTTCGATGTCCCCGCGCTCCTGGGTTACTTGTTGTTCAATGGGGTCCTGATCGTCGTGGCGAACCTGATCGTCGACATCTTGTACGCGCAGATCGACCCGAGAGTGAGACTCGAATGAGGAAGAAGAGGAAGTACAGGACCGTCAGGAAGTTCATGCGCAACCCCCTCGGTGTGATCGGGTTGCTCCTCCTCGTCTTCTTCCTGGTAGTCGCGATCCTTGCTCCGGTTCTCGCCCCACCCGCCTGGGAGCACGAGCCATATCGCATACCCCGCGACGGGTTCTCGCCGACTCCGAGAGCGCCAAGCGAGAAGCACCCGTTCGGGACCACGGAAGGCCAATACGACATCTACTACGGCCTCGTCTGGGGCACGAGATCGGCTTGGGTCATCTCCCTGATTGTCGTCGGCTGTTCCGCGGCGATCGGCATCGTCATCGGGTCGATCTCGGCGTTCTACGGAGGATTGCTCGACGAGGCGATCATGCGGATCACGGACATCTTCTACGCGTTCCCGTTCCTCGTCGGGGCGATGGTCTTGACCACCATTCTCGGTCGCGGGCTCGACAACGTGATGATCGCGCTGATCACCTTGGGATGGATGGGGTACGCGCGTCTGATCCGCGGCGACATCCTGCAGATCCGCGAATCGGAGTACGTCCTCGCGGCCCGCGCCGCGGGAGCCGGGACGTTCCGCTTGCTGACCCGCCACATCCTTCCCAACGCGATCTGGCCAGTCGCCGTTCAGGGGACGATGGCGATGGGTTCGATCGTGATCACCGCAGCGGCCCTCAGTTTCCTGGGTGTGGGAGCTCCCACGGGCTACGCCGACTGGGGGCAGCTGATCAGCTTCTCCCGCAACTGGGTCATCGGCTTCCAGGGCAACCCGCTCGCCTATTGGTACGTGGTGATCTACCCGAGTGTGGCGATCACGCTGTTCTGTCTCAGCTGGAACCTCGTCGGCGACGCGCTGCGCGACATTCTCGACCCGCGGCTCCGCGGGGTGGCCTGACCCGGATCGCAGGGGCTGTACCGCGAACACGTCGGCTCGATTCCCTCGGCCTGCCTTTCCGCCCCGTCTCAGTCGGAACCGCCGCCCGTCGCACTCTCCCTGCGCCTCACGCGGATCGAGTGGATCCCCAGCCGATTGGCCCCGAGAACGTCCGTCAAGCGGCGATCGCCGATCATCACCGCGTCGGCCGGCGTTCCACCCAGCAGATCGAGAAGTTTGAGGAAGCCCCGCCGCGACGGTTTCCCGGCCGCGTGGACGACGGGAACGTGTTCCCTCAGCGTGCGGACCGCCGGGGCCTCGGCGTTCCGCCTCCGGTTTGTCAGGACGCCGACCGCGAAGCCGCGCTCCCGCAGCACCAGCAGGAACCCGAGGATCCGCTCCGGCAGATGTTCCATCCCCCGCTTTCCGAGCGTGTTGTCCAGGTCGAAAAGAAGGACGCGCTTCCCCGACGCGCAAAGCCGGTCGTAGTCGACATCGAAGATCGTCTCGGCCGTCTCAGTCGCCCGAAGAAGGCGCATCCCCGTTCTCCTCCCGGACGACCGTCCCGATCTTCGCCGTCTCCCGGAGCCGCGCCATCAGCTCGAGGAACTCGCCCTCCATGCCGGGTGAGACGTAGACCTTGTACTGCGTCTCTCCGTCTCGCAGGCGATACTCGCGGCGAACCGAGGCCAGCCCGTCGTACGCACTGACGATCGCGTCGAGGTAGTGGATCTCCTCCTCGGTGGTGCCAATCCAGTAGACGACCGCGTCGGTCATCCGGACGTCTCCTCGCCGAGCCGATCGAGCGCCTTCCGCAACGCCAGTTCCGGATCGAACCCTTCCCCCCACGCCGCGTCGATGGCCGCGAGAATCCGCGCCCCGGCGCGCGCCTCCGGGGCCCATCCGGTCCTTCCTGCTTCGATCAGGGACGATCGCTCCCGCTCCGTCAACGCGGAGGCGACCTTGCGCGCCCTGACGAGGATCGGGAGCGTCGCCTCGGCCCGGTTCTCCTGCGACTTGATCTCCTCCCATCGCCTGTGAATCGACGGAAGGTCGTTCGAAGCGTCCCCGAAGACGTGCGGATGTCGACGCGTCAGCTTCTCGAACAAGCCCGCGATGACGTCGTCGATCGTGAACTCCCCTCGCTCGGACGCGATCTGGCTGTGCAGCAAGACCTGGAGGAGAACGTCGCCCAGCTCGGAGGCCAGTGCGCTCGGATCGCCGCCGTCAATCGCGCCGATCGTCTCGTAGGCCTCCTCGAGCATGTACGGACGGAGCGAAGCGTGGTCCTGCGCCCGATCCCACGGACACCCGTCCGCGGGATCGCGCAGTCGGGCAATCAAGTCGACGAGACCCGAGAAGGCGTCACTCCTCATCCGGAACCGTGTTCGGCGACTCGTCCAGCGAGTCGGCCGCGCCTGAGTTCGCCTCGGCCGGGGGCTCTTCCACGCCCGCCTCGATCAGCAGCGCGAGAACCTCGTCGGCCCGGTAGCCCGCGTCGTCCTTCCGGACCAGCTCCAGCTGGTCCACCGCCTCGTCGGTCTTCCCTTCGTCGAGATAGATCCGCGCCAGGCCGATCCGCGCGTCGAGCCCGACCGGCGTGAACGGCTGACCGGCGCCGACCTCCGCTTGAGCCGCGACCAACAGCTCCTCGTAGAGAGAGGCCTTGTCGTCCTCGTATTCCGCGTGCGTCAGGCCGCGCTGGAGGTACTCGATCGCCGTCGACGGGTCGTTCCTCCACCGGTACGCCTCGGCGATGCCGAGGTAGGCCTCGATCGAGTCCGGCTTCGCATCGAGGACCGCGGCGTACTCCCTCGTCGCGGCGCTCCACTTGTACTGCCCGGCGAGGGCCTGCGCCAGCCGGAGACGTGTCGTCGTGTCGTCCGGGGTGAAGTCCAAAATCCGTTTCGTGATCTCTTCCCTTTGCACATCGTCGAGCGACCGCGTGTAGGCGAACTGCAGGTTCTCCACCGCGCCCTCGACGTCGCCGCGCTGCGCCAACACCTCGGCCAGGCCCGTGTAAGCCTCGACCCGATACGGCGCCTGGATCATCACTCGGCGAAATTCGTCCTCCGCGTCGTCGAGATGCCCGATGAGAAGGTAGACCTGGCCCAACTTCACGTGGAGGTCGAGCGACCCACCGCTCTGCAATCCCTTCTCGAACCGGTCAATCGCCGTCGCGGAGTAGCCCTCGATCTGCTGAGCCAGTTCGCCGAGCCGCTCCTCATCTTCGGGGGTTCTCTCCTCGACGGCGAGCAGCTCGTCCCGGTCCTGGACCGCTTGCTCGAGCCGGGCCTGGGCCACGTCCCCTTCAGCGATCTGCATCTTCACGTTGCTCGGATCGATCTGCGCGATCTTCCGAAGCGTCTCCTCCGCCTCGCCCAGGTACCCGACCGCCAGATAGGCGGTGACCAGCTTCGTCATGATCGTGATATCGTCGGGGCGGAGCGTCAGGGCCTCCTCGTATCGCTGGATCGCCTGCACCGCTGCGCCCTGCTTCAGTGACAGATCCCCGGAGGCGATGTACGCCGGGACGTAGTCGGGGGTCTTGTAGATCACTTCCTGGAACTGCTCCTCCGCCCCGACGACGTCGCCCCGATCCATCAGCAGCTTCCCCAGCAGATACCGGGCCGACGCGCTGTCCGGATCGAGCGTGAGCACGCGCGTGACGAACTTCTCGTCCGCGTCGACTTCCTCCAGGGCCTGCAGGTACTGAGCCAGGGCGGCGTCCTCGTACTCCTCCTGCGCGCGAAGGAGCTCGTCGATCTGCGCCTGCTGTTCCTCGGTCGGTTCCTCGATCTCCAGAAGATCGGCCCGTTCATCGGCCTTCGCCGCCGCCAGCGCCTCGTCGATCCGACCGATGTAGTATGGCAAGTACGGATCGTTCGATTCGCCGCTGTCCTGCAATCGCTCGAACTCGGCCAACCCGGCCTCGAGATCGTCCTGCTGCAGCAGGTAAGCCTTCACGAGCGGGAGGCTGATCTCGATCTCGCTCGATGCGTAGAGCCTGTCGTACCAGTCGGACCATCGCTGTGCCTCTTCATCGGCGATGTAGTCATCGCGGACCTGGTCCTTCACCTCGTCGAGCGTCGGGGTGTGGGCGTCCTCCCGATCGGTCACCTTGATGATGTGCCACCCGTACTCCGTCTCCACCGGTTCGGAGATCTCACCGACCTGCAGGGCGAACGCGGCCTCCTCGAACGCCTCGACCGTCTGTCCCCGTCCGAACCAGCCCAGGTCTCCGCCGTTGTCCTTGGTGCTCGTGTCCTGCGAGTACTGACTCGCCAGCTCGGCGAAGTCTCCGCCGGCGAGCAGCGACTCGCGGACCTCCTGCGCCGTCTCCTCGTCGGCGACAAGGATGTGAGAGGCTCGGACCTGCTCCTCGACATCGTAGTTGGCGATGTGCGCCTCGAAGTAGGCGAGGAGTTCTTCATCCGTCGGCTCGACGACGCCGATGATGACGTCGTGAAGCGCCTGATTTCTCATCTGCGTTTCGATGTCGTTCCGCAGCGACTGCTGGAACCCGGCCAGGGTCCGACCCTGGCTGACAAGGTAGTTCGCCAGGGTCTCCTCGTCGATCCCGTTCTGCTGCAAGAGGTTGTTGTACTCCGTCGCGTACGCCGCATCGACCTCCTGACGGCCGATCCGAATGTGCTGCTCGTCCGCCGCCTGATCGTAGAGGACTTGCTGGATGAGGCTCTGGAGCGTGTCCGCCTGCAACTGCAGCATCATCAACGCCCCGCTCGCCCCGGAGAAGATCTCGTTGGCATCCTGCCCGGCCTGCTGGTAGTAGACGTAGTATTGGTTGACCAGATTGGTGAAGGCCGTGGAATACGATTCGTTCGAGATCTTCTCCCCGTTCACCGAAGCCGCGTATGCCGATTCGCCATCGGACGTAGGGGTACGCTGGAAAATACCCGTTTGGTTGAGTGAAAAGAGCCCCACGCCTCCTACGAAGAACGCAAGAACGACGAGCCAGATAACCTTCTTCTGATGACGCTTCAGGAATCCGGGCATTGCAGTCTGTCACTCCCTTGGATGCAAATTGAGTCGTCGGCGAATGGTACCGCCCCGGCAAGGGACGAACAAGCAGTCCGGTCTCGCAGATCAGGACTCGGTTGGGGCCTCCTGTGGCTTCGGTCCCGCTCCGCAAACCCCGTGTCGGGTCCTCACACAGAAGTGAATCGCCGTTCTCTCCTGATCGTCCTCCGCCACCCGGATGCTCGTGAAGCTCGGCACGCAGTAGAGATCCATCCCCCCGGCGGCGAGGTACCCGCGCGCGATGGCGATCGCCTTCACCGCTTGGTTGACCGCGCGGGGACCGATCACCTGGATCTCCGTCATCCCGCGCTCCCGAATGCCGTTGGCGATGGCCCCGGCCGTCGCTCCCGGGTCCGAGCCGGATGACACTTTCAACGTCTGCATCGTCTCGACCACCTACTTCGCGCTCTCGGTGAACTGGGTCTGGCGAATCACGTTGACCTTGATCTCACCGGGGTAGTTCAGCTCCTCCTCGATCGCCCTGGCGATGTCGTACGCCAGTTTCGCCGAGACATCGTCGCTCGCCCGATCCGGATGGACCATGACCCGTACCTCTCTGCCGGCCTGGAGCGCGTAGGCTTCCTGCACCGCGGGGAACGACCGGCAGAGGTCCTCCAAATCATGGAGACGCTGGATGTATCGTTCGTAGGTCTCTTGGCGCGCGCCCGGCCTCGCCGCCGAGAGCGTGTCCGCAGCTTGAATCAAGACATCGAGCACGCTCGTCGGCTCGACGTCCTCGTGGTGCGCCGCGATCGCCTGCACGACGACCCGGCTCTCGCCGTACCGGCGGGCCAGATCGGCGCTGATCAACGCGTGCGGCCCGTCGACTTCGTGATCGACGGCCTTTCCGATATCGTGCAGCAATCCGGCTCGAACGGCCTGAGTCGCGTCGGCCCCGACTTCGTCGGCGAGCACCTTCGCGATCCCGCTGACCTCCAGTGAATGCGCCAGCTGATTCTGGCCGTAGCTCGTCCGATAGCGGAGCCTCCCGAGGAGCGACGCCAGCTCGGGGTGGAGCTCGATCCCGACGTCGAACGCGGCCTTTCGACCCTCCTCCTTGATCCGTTCGGCCAGCCGCGCCTGCGCACGCTGCACCTTCTCCTCGATCTGTGCCGGATGGATCCGTCCGTCCTCGATCAGCCGACTGAGCGCCATCCGGGCCACTTCACGCCGCATCGGATGGAAGCACGACAGGACGACCATCTCCGGCGTATCGTCCACAAGGAGCTCGACGCCGGTCAACGCCTCGAACGTCTTGATGTTCCTCCCCTCGCGTCCGATAATCCGCCCTTTGAACTCCTCGGACGGGAGCGGGACGGAGCTGACCGTGTTCTCCTCCACGTACTCCGCGGCGTAGCGCTGGACCGCCGTGGCGATGACGTGGGCGGCACGTTGCTCCGCGTCCTCCTTCGCGCGACGCTCGATCTCCTCGATCTTCCGGGAGAAGAAGCGCTGGGACTCGGTCTCGACGACCTTGAGGAGGTGATCCTGAGCCTCTTTTCTCGTCCAACCGGCCATTCGCTCCATCTGCGCCTTGCTCTCCTCGAGGAATTCGGCGCCCTCCTCCTTCAGCTTGAGAAGCTCCTCCTCGTCCTCGCGGAGGGAATCCTCGATCTTCTCCAAGTACGTCGACTTCTTGCTCAGGCGATCCTCGCGCCGCAGGATCCGCTCCTCCGCTCGGGCGATCTCCTCCTCGCGCCGCTTCGCCCGCTCTTCGACCTCCTCGCGGAACCCCTGGATCTCCTGGCGCGCTTCAAGGAGCGTTTCCTTCTTGATCTGGTCCGCCTCTTCTTGGGCGGTCCTGAGGATCTCCTCTTCCTTGCGCTTCCGCGGGACGATTCCGATCAGAAGACCGATCGCGACCGCGGCCACGAGGCTCATCCCCCAACCGATGTATTCGATCACAACGCTTCACTCTCCTTCAACACCCATTCCGCTGCGCATTATACCCTCTTGCCGCCTTCGACACGGAGAACAGCGGGGAGGAAGAGGAGGCTGAACAGCAGAGTGAACCCGATCCCGAGCAACGCCGACGCGCCGAGCATCCTCAGGCCCGGGGTACGCGCCAACAGGAGGCTTCCGAAGACGAGCATCGTCGTCAGCGAGGTGACGATCACCGCGACGGCCGTCGTCCCGACGCCCCGCTCGATCGCCCCCTCGGGCTTCACGGCCCGCTCCTCGATCGTCCGATGAAGGATGTGAATTCCGTTGTCGACACCGATCCCGATGAGCAGAGGCGAGATCGTGATCGAGAGGAAGTTGAAGTCCATCGACAGCAGCCTCATCCCGCCGAGCATCCAGATATAACCGAGGACGAGCGGCGCCCCGGCAATCAGAGCCCGAACCCAGCCTCGAAGGCTGAGCCTCAGCAGCAGGACGATCAGCACCGCGGCGATCAGCGTCGACACGTAAAAATCTCGCTTCATGTAGCTTTCCAGGTGCTGGACGACCATCGGCATCCCGAAGTAGTCGTTGGCGAACGAGTCGACGAATCGGTTGAATTCCTCCAGGTTGTCGCCTTCGAAGATGTCTTCGCTGACGCGGACCTGGATGACGAAGTCGCCATCGGGCGTCAGGTACCGCGTTCGGATCCCCTCCGGATAGGCGAGGAGAATGTTCCGGAGAAGCGTCTCCACCGGTGGGAGGTCGCGCAGGCCCTCGAGATTCGCGTCGAGATCGATCAGCGCCGCCTGCAGCCCACCGATCTCCTCTGTCGTCCGTTCGACGTCCAAGTCGGTCAGCTTCCCTTGAATCGCGCGCAACTGAGAAATGGCTTCGCTGCTCGCCAACGCCAAGTCGATCTGCCCGTTCAGTGAGGCGGCGTATTGCAGCAGCCCGAACTGGGCGAGCAGCGTCCGGATCTCGGCCAACGCCGCCGTGCGCTCTTCGAAGCTTGCCCCCAGCGCACCCAGTTGCTGGACGTACGTATCGATGTCGAGGCTGTTGAGGATCTGCTGTTGTGCGGTCAGGTCAACGGGGAGAAGGCTCGCCGCCGAATCGACCGCTTCGACCATCGGACTGGTCGGCAAGCGGTCCACGATTGTGCGAAGCTCCTGCTCGGTCGAGGCGAAGAAGGTGTAATAACTCCCGATCCCTGTCGGAATCAGCGAGACGCTCTTCAGGACCTCGTCCATCACCTCCTGCGACTCGACCCGAGGGACCAGATCGTTGCTGGAGAAGACGAACGAGGTCCGCGCCGCTTGGAACGCCACGAAGAACGTCAGAACCAGTACGATCACGAAGATTGCCCGTCCCCGTCCCGTCACGTGGCGAAACAGGCCGGTCAGGCGTGTGGAGTAGGTCGAGATGTTCTCCTTGCGGCGCCCGCGCAACAGGAAGTGCGACAGCGTGATCAGCGCAGGCAGCAAGATCAGGGTCGCGAGAAAGGCGATCAACACCCCGACGCTCGTGATCGCTCCCATCTCGAACAGGGCCCGAGAGTGCGCCGTGAGAAGGCCGACGAAGACGAGGGAAGTGGTCAACGCAGCGTAGAACGACGCCTCGCCTTTGTACAGGATCGCCGCGTACAGCGCGCGGTTGAGCGACTTCCCGTTCCCCCTCTCCTCGGCGTAGCGGGAGATGATGTGGATCGCGTAATCGATCCCGAGCCCCAATACGAGGGCCGGGAGGAAGGTCGTCACCAGATTGAATCCCCCGACCGCCAGTTTCGCCCAGCACATCGTCAGGACCACGCTGATTAGCAGCGGGATCACGGCCACGACGCCGTAGTAGAACGATCCGAACGCGATCAGAAAGATGACGAAGACGCCGACGGAGGAGATGATCGTCGTCCGCAGCATGTCGGCGTTGATGACGACGTTCGTCTGCGCGTTGAACGGATACGCTCCCGTAACGCCGACCGTCACACCGAGCGATTCCGGGTCGGCGCGCGCAATCGCCTCCTCGACCTTGCGGGTCACCAGCGTGGAGTACTCGACCCCGCGTTGCGAGGGGTATTGAGGCTGAACCATCATCAGCAGGCGGGTCCGGTCGTCCGAGAAGATCGCGGTCGGAGATCTCGACTCCGAATCGACCGTCGGGGCGAAGAGCTTCGTCAACGACCGCACCGCATCGGACACCGCAGGGAGGGAAGGCAGCCCGTCGATCGTCCGCAGGATCCCGGTATTCAGTGCGGAGAAGTCGGCCAGCTGGGCCGCGATCCCCGACGACGAGAACCCGATCCCTTCGCCGAAAGCCCCTCCATATAGCGACTCCGTGAATTCGCGACTCACCCCCGCATAGATCTCCCCGAGCGTCGTATTCGGGAGGACGGAGATGTCGCTGCCCCCCGCGACCATCTCCCGGGCAACCCGGATGCTCTCCTGGATCTGCGCGAGCTCCTCGCGGGTCAGTTTGAACAGGTGAACGTACTGGTCGGGGATCTCAGGGGAAAGGTCCTGCAGGTACTTGACCTCGACAAACTCCGGATCCTTGCGCAGCTCCGCGGCGATGGCCTCCGCCGCGGAGAGAAGCTTCGCCTCCCTCTGATCCTCCGGCACGTCCCCGGTCAGCGTGAGAAGGAGTCCGACGAAGTTGCTCTGCGCGAAGTACTGCTCGTTCTCTCGGTACGCGTCGATGAGTGGATCGTTCCTCGGCAGCAGGTCGAACACCGCACTGCGAAGCGGGATGTTCCGCGCGTAGTAGACACCGAGGCCCGTCAGGACGAGCATCGCAAGGAGGACCCACCACGCGTAGTAACGGCCGATGCGGAAGACGCCGCCGAGGAGCCTCTCCTTGAGGGGTTTCATCGTCTCGTCGATCGGACCCTGATCACACCTTTTCCTTGGACTCGGACGGGCTCGTCACGGAGATGTCATACCCGATCAGCTTCGCCGTCAGACGGACGTTCTGCCCCCCGCGGCCGATGGCGAGAGAGAGCTCGTCATCCGGGACGAGGACCTTCGCCGACCGGTTCTCCTCATCCAGCTCGACGGAGAGGACGGACGCCGGCTCGAGGCCGTTCTTGATCAGCTGAATCAGATCGTCGCTCCAGCGGATCAGATCGATTTTCTCGCCGGAGAGTTCCCGTGTGACGACGCGAACCCGCGCCCCACCGGCTCCGACGCAAGTGCCCACCGGATCGACGTTCCGATCGAGGGACTCGACCGCGACCTTCGTACGTCGGCCGGGCTCCCGAGCGATCTTCCGGATCACGAGCGTCCCCTCGTCGATTTCCGGGACCTCCAAGCGGAGCAGCTGCTCGACGAACTCGGGGGCCGCGCGTGAGAGCAGGATTCGAGGATCCCCTTGGGTCTCCTCGACGCTGACCAGGTAGCTCCGCAGCCTCTGCCCCGCGTGATACCGCTCGCCGGGAATCCGCTCGGAGTCAGGAAGGATCGCCTCGGCCTCCCCGAGGTTCACCCAGACGTCCTTCCCCTCGAAGCGGTGGATCGACCCACTGATGATCTCGCCGACACGGTGAACGTAGAGCCCGTAGATGATCTCGCGGCGCCGCTGCACGATCTCCTGGCGGATCGTCTCTTCGGCCTTCTTCGTGGCGATCCGCCCGAACTTGGCCAGTTCGATCCGCTCCCCGTTGATGAAGATGTCGCCCGAATGCTGATCGATCTCGACGTCTATGTGCTTCTCGGTGTTGTGCTCCTCCTGGTAGGCGACGGCCAGGCCCTTTCGAATCGCGTCGTAGAGATCCTCGCGCGGAATCCCTTTCTCCTTCGCCATCTCTTCAAGCGCTTCGATAAACTCGATGTTCATCTTCGCTCATCCTGCTTCGCAAGGCCTTCCCGGCCTCGGTCCTCATCCTCCAAAAACAATGCCGCCGAGATTGGCGACAGAGCATCTTCCAATTCCATCGCGATCCCCGTATTATACGACGACGCCCACATGTGGACAAACGAGAATCGTCAAGGATGAAGCGGATTGCGTTGATCGTCGGCGCCGAGCACGCGGGGCGGCGGCTCGACCGGTTCCTCGTCGACGCGCATCCCGAGTTGTCGCGCGGCGAGGTCCAGCGGGACGTCCGCGGTGGGAACGTCTCCGTCTCCGGCGATGTGACGTACCGGCCGTCCCGTCGCCTGCGCGAAAACGACGAAGTCATCTGGGAAATCAGCGATCGCCTCCCCCTCACCTCCCACCCGATCCCGCTCGCCGTGCTCTACGAGGACGACCACCTTGTCGCTGTCGACAAGCCGGCCGGCCTCGTGGTCCATCCCGGTGCGGGGACGAACTCTCCGACGCTGATCGAGGGACTCCTCGCCGAACGGACCCTACCGCCGAGCGACGATCCGGCCCGGCCGGGAGTTGTGCACCGCCTCGACAAGGAGACGAGCGGCGTCATCCTCGTCGCGAAGACGCCCGCTGCGCTGACGCTCCTCCAGCGTCAGTTCGCGGCGCGCTCCGTAGCGAAATCCTATATCGCGGTCGTGGACGGAATCGTCCGGGAGGAGGAGGGGACGGTCGATGCCCCAATCGGTCGGGATCCGGTCTCCCCGCGGCGGATGAGCGTTCAGCCACAAGGGCGAGCCGCTCGGACCGACTTCCGCGTCCTCCGGCGACTCGACGGCTCGACGCTCCTGCTCGCTTGGCCGCGCACCGGGAGGACGCATCAGCTGCGGGTCCACCTGAGCTACATCGGTCACCCGATCCACGGCGATCGTATCTACGGTGCCCCAGGTTCTAGAGAACAGGCCCAAGTAGCGCACGACACCCAAGGGCGATCCGCGTGCGCGGACCGGCGCACGCGCCTGATGCTTCACGCGTGGCGGATCGTCCTGCGACATCCGGAGACCGAAGAGATGCTCCGCTTGGAGGCGCCGATCCCTCCCGAGTTTCCGAGCTATCCGTACGGTGAGATTGCCTGGACCGACCGCGACATCGCGTGACGACCTGCCCTCTCTGGCCGGTCCTCCTCGGCCTTGTTCCCGTTTCAAGAGGACCGGGCCAAGACCGCATGTGTCGTACGGGAACGATCGCCGCTGCGGAGGAGCGGCCTGAGTTCGCGAGCTACGCGTTCGGCGAGCCCCCCTGGAGCGAGATCGCCGTTCTGGCGTAGTCGATCGATGCGACGTACGTCAGCCCGATCGCCGCGTAGAGGATCTCCCTCCCCGCCGGCCACCCGGCGATCAGAAACGCGATCGCGACGAACGAGAGGACCGAGGCGGCCTTCCCCGGAACGCGCGCTCCCTGCACCGCGTTTCGCCGAACGCGGAGGACGAGGGCTCCGAGCGCGAGAGCCGCCTGCGGAACGAGAAACAGGACGAGGGCCCACGTCGGGACGTCCCCGAGGACGAACAGGGTGAACAGGATGGCGAGGTAGAGCGCCTTGTCGACCAACGGATCGAGCGCCTTGCCCAGCCGTGTGACCTCGTTCCGCACGCGGGCGACCAGCCCGTCGATCAGATCGGTCGCACACGCAAATCCGAACAGCCACCACGCGGCCCAACGGTGCCCCGAGGCGAGCAGGACGATGATCGGCACAATCGCGATTCCCCTCGACAGCGTGATCAGGTTAGCGATCGACATACCCCGATCATAAGAGGCCCCCCTGGAATCGACAACCGGCTTCGTGGACGGGGTTTCGGGCGGTCGATATAATCCCGGCACGCACCTGCAAAGAGAGGACGGAAGATGAGAAAGCGCGTCATCATCATGGGGGCTGCCGGGCGCGACTTCCACAACTTCAACACGTACTTCCGCGACAATGAGGACTACGAGGTCGTAGCGTTCACCGCGACGCAGATCCCGGACATCGAAGGCCGCACGTATCCCCCCGAGCTGTCGGGCGATCTGTATCCCGCGGGAATCCCGATTCAGTCCGAAGACGAGCTTACCGCCCTGATCGACGAGGAGAACGTCGACATCGTCGTCTTCTGCTACAGCGACGTCTCGAACCAATACGTGATGGAGCGCTCCGCGATCGTCAACGCGGCCGGCGCCGACTTCATGCTCCTCGGTCCGGCCTCCACCCGGATCGAGCCGGTCAAGCCGCTGATCTCGATCACCGCCGCGCGGACCGGATCGGGGAAGAGCCAGACGACGCGCCGGGTCTGCCAGATCCTCAAGGAGCGCGGGAAGAAGGTCGCCGTCATCCGCCATCCGATGCCGTACGGGGACCTGGTCAAGCAAGAGGTGCAGCGGTTCGAGACGTACGAGGATCTTGATCGCCAGGACTGCACGATCGAAGAGCGGGAGGAATACGAGCCGCACATCGCCAACGGAACGATCGTCTACGCCGGTGTCGACTACGGGAAGATCCTCCGCCGGGCGGAGGCCGAGGCCGATGTCATCGTCTGGGACGGGGGGAACAACGACTTCTCGTTCTACAAGGCGGACCTCTCGATCGTCGTCGTCGATCCCCACCGCGCCGGCCACGAGCTGCTCTATTATCCGAGCGGCGTCAACCTCCGCCTCGCCGACGTCGTCGTCATCAACAAGGTGGACACCGCGTCCCTCGACGACATCCACTTCGTCCGGGAGAACGTCGTCGACCACAATCCGCGCGCGACGATCATCGAGGCCGCGTCCCCGATCCAAGTCGAAGACCCCTCCGTCATCCGCGGCAAGCGCGTCCTGGTGATCGAGGACGGCCCGACGCTCACGCACGGCGGGATGGAGTACGGAGCCGGCGTCATCGCGGCCCGCCGGTTCAGCGCCGCGGAGATCGTCGACCCGCGTCCGTACGCCGTCGATTCGATCGCCGAGGTGTATCGCGTCTACCCCGAGATCGGGAACCTCCTTCCCGCGATGGGCTACGGCGCGGAGCAGATCCGGGATCTTCAGGAAACGATCGATTGCGCCGAGTGCGACGCCGTCGTGATCGGGACGCCGATCGACCTCGGGCGCCTGCTGACGTTCCACGTTCCGACGACCCGGGTCCGCTACGAGTTGCAGGTGATCGGACTGCCGAACCTCGAGCGCGTGATCGATGGGATGCCGAACCTGTAAAACAGGAACGGGACCGGACAGAGAAGTAGCCGCTCCGTCACCCGCAGGGACGGTCCCGTCCTTCTAGCTGGGGTTCCGCAGCGCGAGGAGCAGCCCGAACGCGGCGCCCATGCCGCCGCCGACGGCGACGCCGAAGAGCAGGTCGCGGAAGATCCAGCCGACTGCGAGCCCGATCGCCAGCCCCAACGGGACGAGAAACAGCACATGACGCCAGCGCGAGGAGGCCAGCCTACCCCTCACCCTCGCCGCCGATCACCTCGAGGAACGCGCGGATGACGCGCGGATCGAACTGCGTCCCCGCACCCCGCTTCAGCTCCTCGACGGCCTTGCGCTTCGCCTGGGCTCTCTGGTACGGACGCGCGGACGTTATCGCGTCGTACGTATCGACGACGGCAACAATGCGTGCGCCAATCGGGATCGCGTCTCCTTTGAGGCCCTTCGGATACCCCGTCCCATCGAACCGCTCATGGTGAGCCCTGACGATCTCCGCGGCCCCTCCCAGGTAGTCCTTCTCACCGAGCATCGCCGCCCCGTACTCGGGGTGCCGCTCCATTTCGTCCCATTCCTCTTCGGTCAGGGTGCTCCCCTTGTTCAGGATCCTATCGGAGACCTTCACCTTGCCAATGTCGTGAAGGTAGGCGCCGTACGAGAGCGAGATGAGCTCCTCCCCAGGCAGGCCCAGCCGCTCTCCCGTCACGATCGCGAAGCGCTCCAGTCGCGAGCAGTGCCCCTCCGTCGTCGGATCCTTCTCTTCGACCGATCGAGCGAGGGTCATCATCTCCTGCATGTCGTCGCGAATGAGATGGAAGCTCGGAGGCGTGCACACCATCAGCATCTCGGCATCGGTCTTCACCCGGAAGTAGACCTTCTCGGGGAGCCCCTGGTGGAAGAGGTAGTCCCCCGATTGAAGCTCGACCTCCCCGGCCTCCGGATCTTCGAGCGTCAACGAGCCCTCCAGAAGGTAGATGAACTCGAACCCCGACCATTCGTCGGCCGCATACAGGTTGAAATGCTTGCCGGCTTCGATCCGTTGCCGGGTGACCTCCAAAGCTCCGCTTCCCGCAAGCAGTTCGAGAGTCGTCGATCGCTTCCGAACCCTGTCCCTTGCGTCCCCGCGGTGTCCGATACTCAGCCCCTTGACCACACGCCTCCCTTCTGATCTGCAGTCCCCGAATGGGTGAACACGATGCCCGTCATCCGGCCGGAGCCCGCGGAGATTGTACTACTTGATTCTTCCTGGATCTGCCGGTCGATACCCATCATCGACACCGAGTCCGCGTGGGGGCAAAACGAGTTGGGCGGCCGCTTCGGCCGCCCAACGACAACTTTCTTCAAGATCGGTGCTTCGGTCGCGCCTAGGTTCCTCCCACGTTGATCGGGCTGCACAGCAGGGACGTGCCACCGACGTTGATCGGGCTCAGCTGGATGCAGGTCCCACCGACGTTGATCGGCGAGAAACAGGCAGACGTACCGCCAACATTGATCGGATCGGCGCTCACGGAGAGGGCAACCCCCGTCAGCATGAGCGCGATCGCCAGGATTGCGAACCACCGTTTCATCAGAGGACCTCCTTGCCCTTTCGGGCAGACATCGATGCACTGACAATTCTTCCTCGCCGTGGGGAATCGTAGACACGCGCGATGGAGGACATCCCAACTCACGAGGATCCCTTCAAGGCGCGGAACACGAGGGCGACGCGTCCATCCGACGTTGATCTCGGCCTTCGGAAAGCCCCTACAGCTCCTTCATCCCTCTTATGGTGAAGCCGCTGAGGCCGGCGAGCGCCACGGCCACGCCGCTTCCGACCAGGACGACCGGGGCGGAGATGAGGACGAGGAGGCCGCCGATCGCCGCGAGGGAGACCGGTTGGAGGCCGTCGCAGACGGCGAATTGGGCGGCGAAGACGCGGCCCTGCAGCTCGTTCGGAACGTGGGACTGGAAGATGACCGATTCGAACACGTTCACGACGGCGACGAAGACGCCGAGGACGCCCAGGACCGCCAGAGAGATGAACAGATTCCGCGAGACCCCGAAGACGGCCAGCAGCGCGCCGACGGCCACGAGCCCGGCGAGGATCCCAAGCCCGTGCCGCTTGAATCGCTTCAGGCTCGCCGTGAGGAGGCCGCCGAGGAGCATCCCGGCCGACACGGCGGCGCTCAGCAGGCCGTACCCCTCGGCCCCGGCGTGGAGGACGTCCCTCGCCATGATCGGAAACAGCACGCTCGTCGGCGCAAGGAGGAAGTTCACCAGACCGAAGAGGAGCAGCATGAACAGCAGGGTCCCCTTGCCGGCCAGGAACCGGAACCCGTCCACGGTATCCAGCAGGATCGGCTTCCACCCCCGCCCCTCGGAGGTCCTCGGCGACGGGAACGACACGAGCAAGAGCGAGCCCCCGGCGAGGAGGAACGTCGCCGCGTCGAACCAGAGCGTCGGGGCCGTCCCGATCAGTCCGACGAGCACGCCTCCCAGCGCGAGGCCGACCAGCCCGCTCACGCTCCGCGAGACCTGGTAGAACGAGTTGGCCCGCGTCAGCTGATCGCCCTCGACAAGGTTCGGAATCGACGCCTGGAGCGCCGGGCGATGGAAGGACATCGCCGTCGCAGACAGCGCCGTAAGGAGGTAGACCTCCCAGACGCGGAGCGCCCCGGCGACCAGGAGGAAGCCGGCCGCTCCGACGATCAGGCCGCTGATCCAGTTCATCGCGGCCATCACGCGCCGTCGGTCGAGGCGGTCGATGTACGCGCCGGCGATCGGCCCGAGGAGCAGGCTGGGAAGGGCAGCGGCAATCCCGACGCCGGCGATCGCCGCCGCGGAATCGGTCTTCTCCAGGACCCACCACATCAGCGCGATGTACGACACGCGGCTTCCGAGCATCGAGACGCTCTGCCCGCCCCAGACAAGCAGGAAGTCCCGATTGCGCAGGAGCGATCTCTCCGGAGTCCACATGATTACGCATACAGTATACTAGCCTCTCTTCCTTTGTCGAGGAGAAGCATCGATCGACCGCCGATACCTCCCGGAGGCAGCGGGGTTCGACGCGCCCGCCGAAGAAGGACACCGAAGATCGGAAATCGGATCCGGCCGATCCAATCCCGCGTCCACGCGTTGTGAGACCGCCAGCCGACCGATACAATCCGGACAGAGTACGAACGGAATCCATCACTTCACGTTTCGCACCGTTGAGGAGGGAGCGGCATGTCTGGGAATGCGCAGCGGATGATGTCCATCGACGGGAACACGGCCGCGGCCCACGTCGCTTACGCGTTCAGCGACGTCGCGGCCATCTATCCCATTACCCCGAGCTCACCGATGGGTGAGGTCGCCGACGAATGGGCGGCCCACGGTCGGAAGAACCTCTTCGGCCAGCCGTTGCAGGTCACGGAGATGCAGTCGGAGGCGGGCGCTGCCGGCGCGGTCCACGGATCGCTCGTCGCCGGGGCGCTGACGACGACGTTCACCGCGTCGCAGGGGCTTCTTCTCATGATCCCGAACATGTACAAGATCGCCGGCGAGCTTCTCCCCACAGTCTTTCACGTCTCGGCCCGCGCGCTCGCCGGCCACGCGCTGTCGATCTTCGGGGACCACTCCGACGTCATGGCGACGCGCCAGACCGGCTTCGCGCTCCTCGCTGCGGCGTCGGTCCAGGAAGTGATCGACCTCGGGATGGTCGCTCACGTCTCGGCGCTCAAGTCGAAGGTCCCGTTCCTCGCGTTCTTCGACGGGTTCCGCACCTCGCACGAGATCTCCAAGGTCGACGTCGTCCCGTACGAGGAGATGGCGAAGATCACCCCGTGGGACGCGGTCGAGGCCTTCCGGAAGCGGGCGATGAACCCCGAGCATCCGCACCTCCGCGGGACCGCCCAGAACCCCGACATCTACTTCCAGAACAAGGAAGCGGCGAACAAGTACTACCTCGCGACCCCCGAGATCGTCGCCGAGACGATGAAACAGGTCTCGGAGCTCACCGGTCGAACGTACGACCTGTTCGACTACGTCGGTGCGCCGGACGCCGAGCGCGTCGTCGTCGCCATGGCCTCCGCCTGCGACGTCATCGAGGAGACGGTCCAGTATCTGAACGGCCAAGGCGAGAAAGTGGGGCTCGTCAAGGTCCGCCTCTACCGGCCGTGGTCGACCGAGCACTTCCTGACGGCACTGCCCGACTCGGCGAAGCGGATCGGTGTCCTCGACCGAACGAAGGAGCCCGGAGCGCTCGGCGAGCCGCTCTACCTCGACATCAAGAGCGTCTTCCAGGGCACGGGCAGGGACGTCCTCATCGTCGGCGGTCGGTACGGCCTCGGTTCGAAGGACTTCACCCCGGCGATGGCGAAGGCCGTCTACGACAACCTCACGCTCGACGAGCCGAAGAACGGCTTCACCGTCGGGATCGAGGACGATGTCACGAACACGTCGCTCCCGACGCCTGCCGAGTTCGACGCAAGCCCCGAAGGGACGATCCAGTGCATGTTCTGGGGGCTCGGCGCGGACGGAACCGTCGGCGCGAACAAGAACGCGATCAAGATCGTCGGCGACAACACCGACCTGTACGCGCAAGGCTACTTCGCCTACGACGCCAAGAAGTCGGGCGGGACCACTGTCTCCCATCTGCGGTTCGGCCCGAAGCCGATCCAATCGTCGTACCTCGTCAAGACCGCCGACTACATCGCCTGCCACAACCCGGCGTACGTCGACAAGTACGACCTCCTCGCCGGGATCAAGGACGGCGGCACGTTCGTCCTCAACAGCCCCTGGGATCTCGACGGGCTGAACGAGCACCTCCCGGCGTCGCTCAAGCGAACGATCGCCGAGAAGAAGCTCAAGTTCTACACCATCGACGCGGTCGAGATCGCCGGCTCGGTCGGCCTCGGCGGCCGGATCAACATGATCATGCAGACCGTCTTCTTCAAGCTCGCCAACGTCCTGCCGGTCGAC
>CAZGXU010000034.1:0-23150 GCA_964530075.1 uncultured Thermotogae bacterium | reverse complement strand
GCCACGGTGAGCAAGTGGCGGACACGGTTTGCGAAGGATGGATTGCAGGGGCTTGAAGACGCCCCTCGATCGGGACGGAGAAGGAAGTACGACGAGACAACCGAACGTCGAATCCTCGCTAAGCTGGATGATGCGGTACCCGATGGTGAGACGGTCTGGACAGCGAGACTTATCGCCAAGGAGGTGGAGGACGTATCGATTCACCATGTCTGGCGGATCTTCCGCAAGCACGGCATCCATCTTCAGCGCCGCCACAGCTGGTGTATCAGTACGGATCCCGAGTTTGCGACCAAGGCAGCGGACGTTGTTGGCTTGTACTTGGCTCCGCCGGAGAACGCGGTGGTGTTGTGTGTGGACGAGAAGCCGGCAATCCAAGCGCTGGAACGGGCACAGGGCTACCTTCGCCTTCCGAACGGTCGGGCATTGACCGGGTTCAGCCACCACTACAAGCGGCATGGAACCACGACCCTGTTCGCTGCGCTGGAGATCACGACGGGGTTAATTCGAGCGGGGCACTACAACCGCCGTCGCCGCCGGGAGTTCCTCGACTTCATGAACGCCGTCGTGTCACAGTACCCACCACAACAGGAACTCCACGTTATCCTCGACAACCTGAACACGCACAAGCCCAAGCGCGACCAGTGGCTCGCCCGCCACAAGAACGTGCACTTTCACTTCATCCCGACACGCGCCAGTTGGTTGAATCAAGTAGAGGTGTGGTTCAGCATTCTCACCCGCCGGGTGCTGCGCAACGGGAGCTACACGTCTCCTCGACAGGTCCGCGAGGCGATCAACCGATTCCTGGACGCCTACGATCAGGGCGCTGCCCCGTTCGAGTGGACGAAGCAGGTCGTTCACCCTGTGCCACTCAAGAATACGTACGCTGACTTATGCAGGTAGATACTAGGGCCCGCCGCCTCGTCGTCCGGGCCTTCGAAGCGCAGCGCCGGCGATGCGTAGATCGCGTTCGGCACCGGATCGCCGTCCAGGATCCCTTCGATCGCCCCGGCCAGGACCGGGTGCGTGTGCATGTCGACGTGGTCCATCCCGATGCACGCGACGTTCTCCGCCTCGGGCAGGTACGCCGAGGCCATCAGTACGACCAGGTCCGACCCCTGCCAGGCGAGGCCCGCTTCGACGCACTCGCGCAGGCACACCTCCTCGTCGAGGCGGAGCCCGCAACCGAAGCACGTCTGCCCGGCCATCGATACGTAGCGAACGTCGGGATGCAGCGACATCAGGCGACCATCGACGATCCGGTCGCGGTTCAGCAGCTCGAGGAAATCCCCCTCCGGGCTGAGTTGGCGTCCGAGGCGGCTCAGCCATTGGCCGAACGACGCGAGAAACGCCCCGTGGTGCGGTGCAGCGAGGCTGATCAGCGTGCGGACGTCGCCGCGGTACTCGGTCCCGTGGTCGGGAAAGTCCTCGGAGCCGAGGACTTCGTCGAAGTCGTCGCACTCGACGTACGCGCGAGCGACCAGCGCGCCCATGCTGTGGGCGACGATGTCGACCTGCGGGACGGAGAGCGCGGACGTGATGTGCTCGATCTCGTCGGCCAAGCGCTCGGCGTAGAAGCGAAGGTCGCGAATCGTCGGCTCGTAGGCGAGGGCGTAGTCGCTGAGGAAGACGTCGCGGTGCTCCGCGTCGCCGGCCGGAAGGAAGAAGAGGCTGTGCCCCGGCTCGATCTCGATCGTCCGTATCTTCTGGATCCCTTCCCCTGCCAGGTATTCAGCGACGACCTCCCACACCAGTGTCGCCCGGAATCCGGGAATCGGCTGGAACCCGTAGACGAGCAGGACGGGCGGTCCGGCGGCCGCGCCGACCATGGAAGTCGCGGCGAGGACGAACACGACGAACGCCAGGAAACCGAGCCGCGCCTTCATCGAGGTCCTCCACCCGTTTGCCATCGCCTTCGCCCCATTCTACACGGAGTCCCGAGGCATCGCCCCGCTCGACGCCGGCGCTCGCGGCGTTCGGTATCATCCGGAGATCGATCATCGAAGGAGGCTCGTATGAAGCGCGACATCGAGTGGGACGAAGGGGAGAAGGCCCTGCGCGAGGCCTTCGCGCAAGGGGGCGCGTTCATCGTGGCGGTCGATCCGAACGGGAAGCCGAACCCGATGACGATCGGCTGGGGGCAGGTCGGCGTCGTCTGGGGCCGCCCGGTCTTCACGGCGCTCATCCGTGCCAGCCGGTACACGAACGAGTGCCTCCGATCGTCGGGGACGTTCACGATCAACGTCCCCCGTCCGGGCGGGCTGAGGGACGAGCTCGTCTTCTGCGGGACGAAGTCCGGCCGGGACCTCGACAAGTCCGCCGGGTGCGGTCTGACCCTGGGCCCGGGCGGCGCAGTCGAGACGCCGATCGTTGAAGGATGCGGACTGCACTACGAGTGCCGGATCATCGCGCGGACTCAACAGGAGCGCTCCGACTTCGCCTCTGACGATGTGCTCGACCAGTACTACGCGAGCGGGGACCATCACCTGATCGTCCTCGGAGAGATCGTCGCGGCGTACCGGACCAACGGCTGAGCGCCCGCTCGTCGATCCCTTGTCTGCGACGGAGGGGAGCCTACACTCTCCCCGGAGGCGAAGATGACGCACATGCGGCTCGACGGACTGACGAAGCGGTTCCGCGACGTCGTCGCCGTTGATCGATTGAGCCTCGAGGTCGCCTCCGGTGAGCTGCTCGCCGTCGTCGGCCCGACCGGCTGCGGGAAGACGACCCTCCTCAAGCTGATCGCGGGGCTGTTGAAGGCGAGCGAGGGGACCATCTCGTTCGACGGGGAGCCGGTCGATCGGGTCCCGGCGGGCGAGCGCCGCGTCCGGATGGTCTTCCAGGACTGCGCCCTCTATCCCCACCTGAGGGTCTTCGCGGACCGGGGTTACTCGAATCTGGGGTTTCCGCTGAACGTCCGCCGGACGAAGCCCGATCGGCTGCGACGCCTCGTCGGAGGGATCGCTCGGCGGATCGGGATCGACGAGCGGCTCTTCCCGCGGCGCCCCGCGCAGCTCTCGGAGGGCGAGAAGCAACGGGTCGCGTTCGGCCGCGCCGTGGCCCTCCCGCCGCGGTTGCTCCTCCTCGACGAGCCGTTCTCGAACCTCGATTCGATCAGCCGGGCGACCGCCCGTAAGGAGCTCCGCGCCCGACACGAGGAGGACCGGATCACGACGATCTTCGTCACGCACAACCTGGTCGACGCGTTCGCCCTCGCCGATCGCGTCGCGGTGATGGACGAAGGACGACTCGTCCAGGTCGGGACGCCGGAGGAGATCCGCGAGCGGCCGGCAACCGGGCTCGTTCGCGCCCTTGTCGAGAGCGGCTAGGACTCACTCCTCTCCGTCCGGAGGCGATCCGTCCGCGCGCTCGTCGTCGCGGAGGACGGAGATGACGACCTCCTCGCGGACGCTCGCCCGCGCCGGGACCGACCGACGGAGCGTCACGCACGCCCCGATCCGCGCGTCGTCGCCGATCGTGATCGGGCCGAGGAGGGTTGCGTTCGCCCCGAGCATCACGCGGTCTCCGACCGTCGGATGTCTCTTGCCTCCGTTCCGCTTCACGCCGCCGAGGGTGACCCCCTGGTAGATGAGGACGTCGTCGCCGATGACGGCCGTCTCGCCGATCACGACGCCCATCCCGTGGTCGATGACGATCCGCCGTCCGAGCCGCGCGCCGGGGTGGATCTCGATCCCCGTCCGGCGTCGGACGACGTGCGACAGGTACCGGGCGAGGAGCTTGGCCCGATGAAGCCAGAGCCAATGGCTGATCCGATGCATCCAGAGCGCCCAGACGCCTGGGGTCGCGAGCACGATCTCGAGCGTGTTGCGAGCGGCCGGGTCCTTCTCTTTCACCGCGCGGATGTCCTCTCGGATCCGTCTAGGCATCGCCCACCTCCCACAGATCGCTCGAAAGGTACTTCTCGCCCCCGTCCGGGAGGACGACGACGATCACCGCGCCCTCCGAGGCGGGCCGGCGCGCGACCTCGACGGCCGCGGCGAGCGCCGCGCCGGACGAGATCCCGGCGAAGATCCCCTCGAATCGAGCCAGGCGGCGCGTCCACTCCGCCGCCTCCTCGTCCGTCACCGTGACGACCTCGTCGAGCCGTTCGAGTTCGAGAATCGCCGGTCGGAAGCCGGCGCCGATCCCCTGGATCGCGTGCTTCCCGGCCCGACCCTCGGTCAGGAACGGAGAGCCGGCCGGCTCGACGCCGATCACCCGGACGGCCGGCTTCTCGCGTTTCAACCCCCTCGCAATTCCCGTTGCCGTCCCGCCGGTTCCGATCCCGGCGACGACGATGTCGACCGCGCCATCGGTGTCTCGCCAGATCTCTTGGGCCGTCGTCTCCTCGTGGATCCGAGGGTTCGCCGGGTTGTCGAATTGACCGAGGACGATCGCGTCGGGGATTCCGGCCGCGATCCGCTCGGCCTCGGCGATCGCGCCCCGCATCCCCTCGGATCCGGGCGTGAGGACGACCTCGGCTCCGAGCGCCGCGAGCAGGCGCCGCCGTTCGACGCTCATCGTCTCTGGCATCGTCAGGATCACGCGATAGCCCTTGACCGCACCGACCATCGCCAGGGCGATCCCCGTGTTGCCGGACGTCGGCTCGACGAGGACGCCTCCTTCCACGAGCGCGCCCTGTGCCTCGGCGTCGTCGACCATCGCGAGCGCGATTCGCTCCTTCACGCTTCCGAGCGGGTTGAACCGCTCGAGCTTCGCGTAGATCGCCTCGGCGCGCCCGCGCTCCGTCGCGCGGAGCCGGACGAGCGGCGTATTGCCGACCAGATCGAGAACGGAATCAGCACGGTTCATTTTGCCTCCTTCGAGGGAAAGGGGCACGGCCGCCGGGCTCGGTGAATGGAATCGCCGACCCGACGATGTTCGGACCGATACTTGGGAGTTGTGCGAAGCGGGATCTTGCTAACCGATCGCGGCGGGGGTGAGCGGAGGACAAACGCAATCACCCGGGATTCGATGTCGCTGCTGCATGTCGCTCACCTCCAGATAGGACCAGACTTGAGATGCGGCCAGCGTACTACGGGGCGTCCGCCTCGTCAAGGGGTTCGAGGCATCGCGCACGGGGCAAAAGGGATTGAGGGCAGCGTTGAAGCTCGTCTCCGATGTGCTCCTCACCCTCGACGGGTTGTCAGGGGACCCGCCTCGAGAAGCTGGCGATCTCCGGCTGGACGAGCTGCTCGTAGTCGGCGAAGGCGAGGCGGATCAGTTCCGAGTGCGAGCCGGCGCTGAACGCGATCTCGAGGTCCTCGCTGAGGGCGGTGGCGCAGTAGACGTTCATATCGTAGAGGTTCCCGAACGGCGGCATCGCGCCGACGTCGCATGCGGGGAAGAAGCCCTTGAACTCGCTCTCGCTGGCGAGCTCGACCTTCTGTGCGCCGGCGACCTCGCGAAGCCGCTCGAAGTCGATCTGGTGTGACGCCGGCACGACGGCCATCGCCATCTTCCCGTCGATCTTGACCATCACCGTCTTCGCCAACTCCTCGCCGGGGATGTGAGCGAGCGCTGCGATCTCCTGCGCGGTGTAGGCGGCGGAGTGCTGAATCGAGACGAACTTGATCCCGTTGCCGTCGAGGAACTCCTTCAGCTTCTGGATCGGCATGTCGACCTCCTTCACGACGGTCCGAACGCGCTGATTCGACTGTCAAGATAGCGATCCTTGAGGCTTCCGCCAACTCCCGGCCATCGACCGGGCGCTTGCCGGCGGGGCGGATCGCCTGGATGATGTGCGCGAGGAGGCAGCGATGGGAGTCAGTTCGGAGCCGTGGAGCGCTCGCGAGGCCCGGGCTCGCATCCGCGCCGGCGAGTGGACCGGTCCGACGGCCGGTCTCGCTCCGGGCTACGTCCAGGCGAATCTCGTCGTCCTTCCGGAAGCTCTGGCGGACGATTTCGAGCGGTTCTGCCGCGCCAATCCGCAGGCGCTCCCGCTCCTCGACGTCACGGACGCCGGATCTCCGGTCCCGATGTGCGTTGCGCCGGAGGCCGACGTGCGCCTCGATCTGCCGCGATACCGCGTCTACCGCGATGGCAGGCTGGACGAGGAACCGACCGACATCATGACGCTCTGGCACGACGACTTCGTCGCCTTCTTGATCGGTTGCAGCTTCACCTTCGACGAGGTGCTGCGGGAAAACGGGATTCCGGTTCGTCACGTCGAGCGCGGCGCCAACGTCCCGATGTACGTCACGAACCGGGAGACGGTGCCTGCGGGTTCCTTCTCCGGGCCGCTGGTCGTCTCGATGCGCCCGATCCGGCGGGACGAAGTCGACCGCGTCGTTGCACTGACGCGCGACCTCCCTCTCGCGCACGGCGAGCCGATCCAGATTGGTTCGCCCAAGGGACTGGGGATCTCGGATCTCCAGTCCCCGGACTACGGCGACGCCGTCCCCGTCCGCGACGGCGAAGTACCGGCCTTCTGGGCCTGCGGCGTCACCGCCCAGGCGGCAGCGGAGCGGAGCCGCGTTCCGCTGATGATCACCCACGCCCCGGGCCACATGCTCATCACCGACCGGACCGTCCGGGGATTGTCTGTGCCCCGTGCGTGAACGAAAGGGCGCGGGCGTGCGAACCGTCGGTCGATCCGACGGTCGCCGGTTGTGCCTGCATCCGGCGGTATCTATACTCACGCGTCAGATCCGATAAGGTTTCTTGGCTAGGGAGGACGTGTGGGCGGAGTCGGCCGATACATCATCCAGCGCGTTCTGTTGACGATCCCGATGGTTTTCATCCTCCTCACCGTCGTCTTTCTGTTGTTGCGCGTCATGCCGGGCAATCCGGTCATGGCGATCCTGGGCGGCCGCAACGTCTCCGCAGAGGTCATCGCCGAGTATGAGCACCGCTACGGCTTCGATCAGCCGATCTACATGCAGTATGCGCAGTATCTCAGCGGTGTGATTCGCGGCGACTTCGGAAGGTCCTATCGAACGGGGAAACCGGTGCTTCAAGAGCTATTTCTCCGATTCCCGGCGACGGTCGAGCTCGGCGTGTTCGGGATTCTCGTCGCGGCCTTGTTCGGATTCACCACCGGCCTGATCGCCGCGACCCGGGCCGATCGGCCCGTCGATCACGCCGTCCGGGTCTTCCACATCGCGTCGTTCGCCATGCCTCTGTTCTGGCTGGGGCTGATGTTCCAGGTGTTCTTCGCCGTCAAGCTAGGCTGGCTACCTGTGGCGAGCCGCCTCAGCGGCCGCATGGCGTTCACGTTCGAACCGATCACGGGATTCTACGTTCTCGACGCGATTCTCCGATGGGACGGCAAGGCGCTCGCCGACATCGCGAAGCATCTCGTCCTTCCGTCGATCACCCTCGGCATCGCGCTCACGGGGCTGCAGGGACGGATCACCCGGGCGAGCATGCTCGAGGTCCTGGGGATGGACTACATCACCACCGCACGGGCGAAGGGCGTCCGGGAGCGGATCGTGATCCTTCGGCACGCGTTGCGGAACGCGCTCATTCCGATCGTCACCGTCTTCGGGCTCCAGTTCGCCGTGCTCATGGGCGGAGCGGTCCTCACCGAAACGGTCTTCTCGTGGCCGGGGATCGCGAGCTACTTGGTTCGCTCGATCGAGGCCAGGGACTACTACGCGATCCAGGGGAGCGTGGTGTTCATCGCCCTGTTCATCTCGACGATCAACCTGATCGTGGACATCTTCTATTCCACGATCGATCCGCGGGTGAGGTACTGACATGCCGGATACGACGAAACCTCGATACCCCGTCCGACGGCACGGGCTGGTGGCGGCGGTCTTCTGGATCCTGCGGAAAGCGAGTCGAGGCCGCATCGCTCTGCGAGGGCAACATGTCCTGACGGTTGGCATTCTCATCGTCATTGCGTTCATCGTGATGACCGTGCTCGCGAACATCTTTCCCTCACTGAACGGGTATGATCCAACCCTCTACCGTGACGCACCTCGACTGCAAGGCCCTACTGCCTCGCACTGGATGGGGACGGACCAGCTGCAGCGCGACGTGTTCAGCCGTATCTTGAGCGGAGGCAGAGCCTCGCTCATCGTGGCGTTTGCCGCGGTCGCGCTGAGCATGACGGCCGGGTCCATTCTCGGGTGGATCTCCGGATTCGCCGGCGGGTGGCTGGACCGGGTCCTCTCGCTCACGATGGACGCGATCTACTCCTTCCCGTCGATGATCCTCGCGATCGTCCTGGTCGCGATGTTTGGGTCAGGTATCGGACCGATGATCTGGGCGGTCGGGTTTGTGTATATCCCGACGTACTTCCGCGTGACGCGGGCCGAGGTCCTCCAGGTACGGGAGACCTCCTACATCGAAGCGATCCGGGCCGTCGGGGCGAGCAACACGAGGATCGTCTTGCGGCACGTCGCGCCGAATACCGTCAATGCGATCATGGCGGTCTCCTCGTTCAATCTGGCGGACGCGATCCTCACCGTTGCAGCGCTGTCGTTCCTCGGCTTCGGACTGCCGCCGCCGGCCCCCGATTGGGGATTCGATATCCAGAACGGGCAGAAGTACCTGCAGTCCGGTGCGTGGTGGCTCATCACGTTCCCCGGTCTGATGATCATCACCCTGTCTCTCGGGTTCGGCCTGATCGGAGAAGGGGTCAGCGACCTCGTCAATCCCAGGAGAAAAAGAAAGCACGTTTGACTTCTCAGCGGCTTTGGTGCTAGGTTGTATATCGAAGCGCCCCTGCATTGGATCCGACAGGGTAGACCCGCTCTCACGGTCAGCGGGGTGACTTCCCATAAGGAGGTATCGCCATGCGAAAAGTGTTGTTGGGCATTCTGGCGCTGGTCTTGGTCTCGGCGGCCGGTCTCGTCTCCGCCGCGGCGGACGAGCCCCTGATCATCGGAACGACGGATCGGGTGACCGAGCTCTCGTTCGCGAACTGCTATGATCACTGGACCTGGCACGTCCTTCGAAATTGCACGGACGCGCTGACGAAGTTCGATCCTGAGACGGGTACGTTTGTCGGGGCGATCGCCCAGTCGTGGGACGTTTCGGAGGACGCACTCGAGTGGACGTTCTACCTCCGCCCCGGGATCACGTTCTGGGACGGCGAGCCGTGCGACGCAGCTGCGGTCAAGTACTCTCTCGATCGCACGATCCGTCTCGACGGTCCGGAAGGCGGCGTCGGCCTGATCAAGGTCATCGACCGCATCGAGGTCGTCGATCCCCTGACGGTCAAGATCTACTTGGTGCAGCCGGACGTCGTGTTCGACCAACGAATGTCCGACCAAATCGGGCCAGCGATGATCTACTCGCCGACGTCGGTCCCGGACGACGACTTCGCCAACGGCCAGTTCGCCGGAACCGGCCCGTACATCCTCGTCGAGTATGTGCCGGACCAGCACGTCATCTACCAAGCGTACGACGGCTACTACGGCGAGGCGCCGAAGACGGCTAATGTCATCGAGCAGATGTACTCGGATGCCGCCACCCTTCGCGCGGCGATCGAAGCCGGCGACGTCGACGTGGCGTTCCGGATGCTGGCCCCTCAGGATGTGGCGGACCTCGAAGCGAACCCCAACGTGGAGGTCAAGGTCTTCTCGCCGAGCCCGGGGGTCCGCTACCTGCTGTTCAACGTGACGCAGCCGCCGGTCGACGTAGCGCAGGTCCGTCAGGCGATCTGCTACGCGGTCGATCGCGCCGCCATCGCGGCTCAGGTGTTCAGCGGCGTAGTGACTCCTATCTACACCATGGTCCCCGCCGTCGATCCTCCGTTCTTCGGCGCTCTGCCGACGTTCCCGGAGCGCGATCTAGAGATGGCGAAGGCGCTCCTCGCCCAGGTGGGATACACCGAGGCCAACCCGCTGGAGCTCAACCTCTGGTACACGCCGAAGCACTACGGCACGTTCGAGGCCGACGTCGCGGCCGTCCTCAAGGGGAGCCTTGAGGAGACGGGCGTGATCAAGATTACGATCCAGTCGCTCGAGTGGGGCGCGTATACCGAGCGGATGGGAGCCGGCGGGTTCGACATGTTCCTGCTCGGTTGGCATCCGGACTACTTCGAGCCGTCCAACTTCCTTGCGCCGTGGACGACCGAGTCGCCGGAGCCGATGGGGACCTACTTCAACCATCATCCGAACTTCGAGGCGTACAAGAACATCATGGACGTCGCGACCACGACGCTGGACAAGGGCGTCCGTGCGAAGTTGTACGAGGCGATCCAGGTCCTCAGCGCGCAGGACGTGATGTGGATTCCGCTCTGGTCGATGGCCGAGGAGATGATCGCCGCGTGGCTGCCTGACGTACACGGCGTTCAGGTCGACATCACGATGGACATCACGGTCGCGAACATCTACAAGGAATAGGTAGGTAGAGCCAAACGCGCTGCAATGGATCAGGCGGGGCCCGAGCGGCCCCGCCTTCTTCTTGCCGCAGAATCGGTGGATTGCTCGAGGACCCCGTGGATCATCCCCGGCCGCTCGACGCCCGACAGGCTCGGTGACGGGGTGAGGCGGAGGGCGATCGACCTTGCGGCCAGCCTGATCGGCTACGCGTCGTACGACTCCCACATCCGACGGACCCGCTCGGCGATGTCGAGTTCGACGTCGAACGGCGGCTCGGTCCGGCCCGATGCGTTGTCCGGCCCCTCGGCGACCGCATTCACCTGCTCGAGCGTCCGAGTGACTTCGCTCGTGAAGAAGCGGGAGAGCTGAGCGTACGTGTGTCCGTCCGACAGCGCGCGCCACTTGTGGTAGTAGCGGAGCGGCCACGTCACGTAGAGGAAGTCCTTCGCCCGCGTCAGCGCGACGTAGGTCAGCCTCCTCTCCTCCTCGATCTCCTCCTCGGAACCGGTCGAGAGGTCGGACGGTAGGAACCCGTCGGCCGCGTGGATGAGGTAGACCGCGTCCCACTCGCATCCCTTGGCGGAGTGGATCGTCGACAGGACCAGCCAATCCTCGTCCTTGTGCGAGGCACCGGCCAGGTCGGCCGTCGACGTCGGCGGATCGAGCTGCAGATCGGCGAGGAACTGCCGCCGCGATTCGTAGCCGGACGCGATCTGCTCGAGGCTGATCAGGTCGCGCGTGCGGACGAACGGGTTGTCGTAGACCTTCGGGAGGAACGGATCGTAGAACGTCCGGATCCGCTCGATCTGGGCCGCGGGATCCTGCCCTCCCATCGGGACGACCCGTTCGAGGAGCTCCGCCAGAGACGAGAACGCCTCCCGCGCCGCCGGGGGCGGGGCGAACGATGCGATCGACCGCGGGTCGCCCCGATGCTCCGCGACGTGGTCGATGATCCGCGAAGCGGTCGCCGGGCCGATCCCGTCCATCAGTTGCAGCACGCGGAACCATGCCAGCTCGTCGCGCGGGTTCTCGAGCAGTCGGAGGAACGCGACCAGGTCCTTGACGTGCGCCGCCTCGAGGAACCGGAGACCGCCGTACTTGTGGTACGGGACGTTCCGCCGCGTCAGCTCGATCTCGAGCGAATCGGAGAGGTGCGCGGCGCGGAACAGGACGGCCTGTCTGCGGAGCGGGACCCCCTGTTCGTAGTGCTCCAGAACCCGGTCGATGACGTACTCGTCCTGTTCCGCCTCGTCGGTGCAGGTGACGAGTTGCGGAATCTGCCCGGACTCCTTCACCGACCAAAGGTCCTTGGTGTAGCGTTCGCGCGCCCGGGCGATCACCCGGTTCGCCGTGTCGAGGATCGGGACGGTCGAGCGGTAGTTCTGTTCCAAGGTGACGATCGTCGTCCCGGGGAACTGCTCCGGGAAGTCGAGGATGTTCCGGACCGTCGCCCCACGGAAGCGATAGATGCTCTGAGCGTCGTCGCCGACGACCATGATGTTGTCGTTGTCGGTCCGCATCCCGCGCAGGATCTTCGCCTGCAGGATGTTCGTGTCCTGGTACTCGTCCACGAGGACGGACCCGAACATCCTCGACAGCCCTCTCGCGGCGGATTCGTCCTCGAGGAGGAGACCCCAGTAGAGGAGGAGGTCGTCGAAGTCGAGGACGTTTCGCTTCTGCTTGCGGGAGACGTAGCCCTTGAAGAGCTCGCGAAGATCGTCCGTCCACCCGTCGCACCAGGGGTAGTCGCGACTCACCACGCGATCGAGGCTCTCGGCGGTGTTGACACATCGGGAATAGACGGCCAGGCAGGTCGCCTTGCGCGGGAACCGCTTCTCCTGCTTGTGCAATCCGAGGTCGTGGCGGACGAGGTTGATTAGGTCCTCGGCGTCGCCCTGGTCGAGGACGGTGTAGTCGCGGCGGAGTCCGATCGCCTTCGCGTGCGTCCGCAGGATCCGGTTCGCCACCGAGTGGAACGTCCCGCCCCAGACGCGCCCGGTGGCCGACGTCCCGCGGGCGACGACGCTCCCCGCCCGCCGGAGCATCTCCTGCGCGGCCCGGCGCGTGAACGTGAGGAGCAGGATCCGTCCCGGATCGGTCCCCTGCGAGATCAGATAGGCGACGCGGTAGGCGAGCGTCTTCGTCTTGCCCGTTCCGGCGCCGGCGACGACGAGGAGCGGCCCGGTCCCGTGGGTCACCGCTTCGCGCTGCTGCCGATTCAACTCATCGAGCCATGGATAGGCTCCACCACCCGGCGCCATGGCCCCACGATAATCGATCGGTCGCGCGACAGCCATCCCGCGTGCTGGGCCGCGCGCGGTGACCGGCGTCCCCCGTCGGCGAGCGCTCAGCTCGTCGTATAGACGAACTCGCCCCCCTCTACCCGCTTCACGTAGATCGGTTTGATGCAGTCGCCGTTTTCGTCGAACGAGATCGTTCCGGAGGCACCTCGGTACGCTTGCGTCGCGTACAGCCCGTCTCGGATTGCGTCCGCCGTGTCCCCTCTCGCTCGGATGGCTTCGATCAGCAGATTGGCGGCGTCGTACGACTCGGCCCCGAAGATCCCAGGCGCCGCAGCGTACTTCACTCGATACGCGTTCTCGAACGCCGCCAGCTCCGGAGAGGGGTCCGCCGGATCGGGGGTCCAGGTGGTGAACAGGACCCCTTCGGCCGCGGCGCCCGCCGTCGCGAGAATCGCGGGATTGTCGAACATGACGCTGCTCAGAACCTGCTGAGTCAATCCGGCGCTTCTTGCCTCGATCAGGATCTCACCCATCTGTGCGTAGCCGATGAGGACGATCACGTCGGGCTGGGCGGCCGCGATCCGCGCGAGCGGCTCGGAGAAATCCGTCGCATCCTCTGCGAACGTCTCACGCGCCACCAACATGCCCCCTCGCCGCTCGTAGGCCTCGGCGAAGACATCGGCCAGGCCGTGGCCGTACGCGTTGTCGATGTAGAACAGGGCGCCCGTCTCGTACCCAAGTGTGTCCAAAGCGAGGCCGGCGAGCGCGACGCCCTCGTACTCGTCGGAAAGGCAATCGCGGAAGACGTAGTCCCCCGCCTCGGTGAGGTCAGGGGTGGAAGCGGACGGCGAAAGGATGACGGTCTTCATCTCTTCGGCGAGCGGGGCGACGGCCATCGCGACCGGGCTCGACATCGGACCGATCGCCGCCGCGACCGGCTCGGTCGCGACGAGCCTCTCGAACGCGCCGACGCCTACGCTCGGCGTCGCCTCGGTGTCCTCGTAGACGATGCGGATCCTTTTTCCGTCGATTCCTCCGGAGTCGTTGGCTTGTTCGACCGCAAGATCGATCGCGCTTCGCGCGTTCTCGCCGTAGGAACCCGTGCTCCCACTCAGCGGGAGAAGCGCCCCGATCACGATCTCCGCTGGCTCCGCGGCGCCCCTCTTCTCCGTCCGAAGCGGACAGCTTCCTTGCCACAGGCCCGTTCCGGACAGGACGAGAATGGCCATCACCGCCGCCAACAGGATCCATTTCTCCCTCATCGGTCGTCCCTCCTTGTCGTCCGAACCTCGAAGGACGGAATCGCGCCGCGCAACCGGAGCGACCGCCCGCGGTCGAACGTCAGTATACGAGGCCGTGAAGATGGAAGGGAAGGACCTTCCCTCTGCTGTGCGGGGCCGAGCCTCCGAACCGATCGACCGCGGGACGGTCATCCCACACGCTGCGACGATCGCGGGGATCGGCACCCCGTGCTATGATCGGACATGGGGCGAAAGATCCGCGTCGGCACGTCCGGCTACGCGTTCGACGATTGGAAGGGCCTCGTCTATCCAGGAAACCTCAAGGGGAGCGCCCTTCCGCACTACGCGAGGCTATTCGATTGCGTCGAAATCAACGCGACCTTCTATCGAGTTCCTCCACCGCGTTCGTTCGAGGGGATGCTCCGGTACGTCCCCGAGGATTTCGTCTTCCTCGTCAAGGTCCCGAAGGAGATGACGCACGATCGGGCCGGGTTCGAGCGGGTGGCGATCCCGTTCGCCGAGTCCGTGACGCCGTTGATCCGCGCGGGTCGGCTCGGCGGGCTGCTGGTTCAGTTCCCGTTCTCGTTCCGGCTGGAGGATGCGTCGCTCGCCCACCTGGCGAAGATCGCCGACACGTTCGCGGGGCGCGGAATCCCGGTGAACGTCGAGTTCCGACACGACAGCTGGCTCGACGACGCGGCCTACCGGTTTCTCGAGAGGCACGGTCTCGGGTTCGTCAACGTCGATCTGCCCGAGCTGGACGGCCTCCCCGGCCGGACGAACGTCGTGACCTCGGGCGTCGCCTACTACCGGCTCCACGGCCGCAACCGAACGGACTGGTGGAGGCGGAACGGGAGCCCGCGCGGTCGCTACGACTACCTCTACACCGAGGAGCAGCTCGACGAGTGGGTCGACAAAGCGAAGAGCGTCGCCCCCAAGGTGGATGCCGCTTACATCCTCACCAACAACTGCCGCCTCGGCCAGAGCGTGATCAGCGCCCTGATGTTGGCGAAGAAGCTCGACCTGCCGCCGCCGACCCCCCCGGCCGGCCGGCCGGGGGAGATGTTTGAGCCGTCGCGCGACGAGCTGATCGAGCGGCTGACCCGCGGAGTCGCGGCCGTCCGCGCGGAGACGGCCGCCGCCGACTAACCGATCCGAATCCGGAGGTTCCCGTGCGCGACATGAGCGTGGTCGACTGCGACCCGAGCTGGCCGGAGGGGTGCGAAGGGCAGGTCTCAGAGCTCCACGCGGTTCTCGACGACGAGGCGGTCCGCACGGAGTCCGTCAGCGATCCGCACATCGCCGAACACCTCGCATCTTGCGACCACCTGCGAGTGCATCCCCGCGTCGCGCCCGACTCCGCCACATCGAGCGGCAAGCGGTCGCCGGGCACCGCCGAAATCCGGGTGGCTCCATGGCGTTCGAGCAGCGGATCGTTCGTCGGATCCTGCGGGACGCTCTCGTTGGGACCGGTCGGCGCTGGGCCTGACCTACGGCCGTCCTCCGGAGGGCACGAGTGTCCCCTCCTTGAGGCGCCGGATCGCATGCAGACATGCGCGCCGTTGGGTAACATGAGCGTCGTCTCGGGCTCCAGCTGGGGTGAGTGAACGCAAGATGAGGAATCCAGCCGTCGCAATCCATGAGCGCCTAGCACACCGCGAGGCTTCACGAGTGCTCCGGTTTCTCTACTGGATCACTCGCCCCATGGCCCGCCTCTGGCGGGTCGCCGAGGAACACGGCCTGAACCCGTGGTTCTTCATCGCGATGTCGATCGCCGGGTACGCGGTCCAGTCGCTGATCTACCTGCCGCCGTTCCAGTCCCAGGCGTGGCGACTTGTGTTCCTCGTCCTTCTGCGCGTTGTGGCGCTGGTCATCCCGACCTACATCCTGCTCAAGGGGAAGGGGATCGCCCATGCGTTCAGCGGCTCGATCGCCGCGATGTTCGTCGTCAACACCGCGTGGCACGTCTGTTACTACGTGTACCTGTAGGTTCCAACCGTCGGTTCTGCCGAACCGTAGGGTATCGGTCCGTTTCGATGGATGAGGTCGGGGTCGCCTGCCACCCTGTCCGCCGGCGTGGAACCGAACCCTGATCCGCAACCGGCCGGCCGAAGGCGAGCGATCCCCCTTGCGGCGTCGGTCTTCTTCATGGCGACGTCCGTCGGCGGCCTCGGCCTCGTCGTGCAGCTGTACCTGAAGTCGCTCGACGTTTCGACCTTTCTGATCGGCCTCGTGGCGACGTTCAACTCGGTCGGTCTCCTCATCGGTGCATGGCTGTGGGGAACGGTCTCCGACTACGTGAAGCGACGCCGGTTGCTCGCGTTCCTCTCCCTCGGCTTCGCCTCTCTCATCGGGATCCTGACGCTCCTTCCACCGACGGGCGTCGTCCTCGGGACGGCGCTGCTTCGATTCCTCTTCTACTCGGGGTTCGGGGCCGTGGCGATCGCGATCATCTCCGCCGCGAGTCGGATCGAACGCCGCGGAAAGAACATGTCCTACATCTCGTCGGCCAGGGCGTTCGGCCTCGCAATCGGGAACATCGTCGCCGGCGTGGTCCTGGAGCTGCTCGGGTACCGGACGGCGTTCGCCCTCTGCGCGACGCTGCCGATCTTCGCGCTCGCTCTGCTCGGGCTCCTCCCGTCGGAGAACCCGGTGCAGCCGAGGGAGAAGGTGGGCGCCTGGAAGGCCATCTTCTCGGCCGGCGTGACCGACCTCTTCGTCGCCACGATGCTCCGGCAGATGTCGACCTTCGGCACCTTCGCGCTCCTGTACGTCTACATGGACTCGATCGGCATCTCGCCCGGCGTCATGGGCGCGATCAGCGCGACGAACACGGCGACGCAGGTCCTTGCGCTCCTCCTGTTCGGTTGGTTGGCCGACCGCGTCGGGCGTCGGCCGATCTTCATGCTGGGATTCACGCTGTCCGTGTTGAATCCGCTCGTTTTCGTCCTCGCCGCGAACCTCTACGGGATGATCGTCGGATACGTCACGCTCGGGTTCGCGTTCAGCTCGATGTACGTCGGCGCGACGACGCACATCGGCGATCGCGTGCCGCACGAGCGCCACGGCCAGATGATGGGCTTGTACGAGTCGTCTCGAGGGCTCGGCGGCCTGTTCGGACCGCTGATCGCCGGGGCGACCGTCCCGGCGATCGGGTTTCAGGGCATGTTCCTCGTCATGGCCGGGATCGCGGCGCTCGGCCTGGTCGTGATGCTCGCCGGGAGGTTCGCCCGCCGCGGGCAGTGCTAGACGTTCTCCTCGAGGAAGCGAGCGATCGTTCGATCCGTTCCGATCCTGTCCCCGATGTCGGACGAGCCGTGGCCGATCCTGTCCAGCTCCACGTACTCGAAGTCGGCTCCCGCTTCGTAGCCGAGCTCGAGCAGACGATCGCGGAACGCGCGCGCCTGTCCGACCGGGCATCGCGCGTCGTTGACGCCGTGGATCATCAGCAGCTTCGCCTTCAGGTCCCCCGCGAAATGGATCGCGCTCCGATCCCGCCAGAGCGCCTCGTTCTCCGCGGGATCGCCCATCATCAGGCGGAGGATGTACCGGAGGCTGGGCGGGCTCGCCTCGTACATCGCCAGCAGGTCCGTGACGCCGTTCCGAGCCACCCCGGCCTTCCACAGATCGGGCGCCTTCACGAGCGCGATGTACGTGAGGTAACCGCCGTACGAGCCGCCGTACGCCGCGATCCGTTCGGGGTCGGCCTTCTCTTCCCGAACGAGGTACTCAACGCCCGCGATCACGTCCTCCAGGTCGCCGCCGCCCCAGTCCATATAGTTGAGATCGGTGAACGCCCTGCCGTAGCCGGTGCTCCCGCGAAAATCCGGCTGGAGGACGACGAACCCCCGCGAGACCAGATACTGGACGATGTCGTAGAAGGCCAGGTAGGACTGCCCCCACGGGCCGCCGTGGAGGTGGACGATTGCTGGTGGCGGCGTCTCGCGCCGGTCGGGCGGCTCGTAGAGGATCGCCGCGATCTCCAGCCCGTCGGGCGAGACGTACCTGGTCCGCTGAGGCTCGACGAACTCGTCCGGATCGATCGTCCCGTAGTCGATCGGAGTCAGCGACCGGGACTCGCGCCCGTCGACGGGCACGACGAACAGCTCGCCCTTCCGGGTCGGGCTCGACCGATCGATGACCGCGGCCGTCCGGTCGAGCGCGAACTCGGCCCAATACGTGAAGCCGGGCGTGTCGAGCAGCGCGTGCCCCCCGCCGGTCGCGAGGTCGGTCACGATCGGGACGACGGACGCCTCTTGGTCTCGCAGGGACAGGAGGTGCCGCCCGTCGTTCGAGACGTCGCTCGCCCGCTCCTCGACGTCCTCCGCTCCCAGCCAATGGACATCGCCGGTGTTGATGTCGACGATCCCCGGCCGGTTGACGCCGGTGGCATCGGACGTGACGACGATGTGCTTCCCGTCCGGGAGCCACGCGACCGGGAAGTCACGCGAGCCGAGTCTCCCCTGGAAGACCCGTCGGGGTGCCATGCGGTCCGCGTCGACGACGTAAACGTCGACGTTCCTGAGGTCCTCGGACTCGTTCGTCGAAAGGAGGAGCGATCGTCCGTCCGGGCTCCATTGCCCGGAGTGGAAGACCGATGCCGCGAAGTCGGTCAGCCGGACGACGTCGCCGCTCTCCGCGTCGAGCTTGTACAGGTTCTGCTGTCCGTCCCGCGTCGAAAGGAAGGACAGCCATCGATCGTCCGGGCTGAACTCGAGGGCGACCTCCCTTGCGTTTGGCGCGTCGGTCAGCTGCCGGACCTCACGGGACTCGATGTCGAGCGTCCAGATATCGAACTTCTCGTTTCCGTCGACGTCCTTGATGAATGCGACTTTCGTACCGGACCGGTTCCATACGATGCCGCCTCGGATCGCCCGGGGCAGCTCTCCGTCGGTCATCCGGATCGGCTCCCCGTCCGGCAGTTCGGCGACGTACAGCTCCATCCGACCGGTAACGTCCCAGTAGAAGGCGACGCGCCCGCCGTCGTGGGAGATCGCCGGGGCGCGGGCTGTCGGGAGCGAAAGGAGCCCCTTCAGCTCGATCGTCGACTTCGGCACGCCCACCTCCATGAGATCACCGTCGAATTCCCCGTTTCGAGTCGCTCATCCTACATCCCCGTGTCGATTCACCGAACCCGAACTCGCTTCGCGAAGGCCGCACGGCCATCGTGTCCGCAAGGTCAAACCGTTGCGCCGGGCCCCTCTCGGTTCGGACGCTCGTCGGTCACCGTGATGCGTCCGTACCGTCGGAGCGTTGGGAGTATCCACGCCGCGAGTCCGATCGCGGCCACGTCCGTCCCGGCGGCGGCCGCCCAGCTGGCGAATGGACAGGCAGGGTAGAACCGTGGGACGATAAGCGCCAAGCCGAGCAGGATGCCGGCCAGCGCCCACTCGAAGGAACGCTTTCGCGGTACGCCCGAGACCGCGTTGAGCGCATAGAACGCACCGGTGAGGAGGACGGGGCGAAGCACGATACCGACCCCCAGCGCGGACGGCCACAGCACGTTCGAATCGAAGCTGACAAGCCCGGCCCACCGGGTGTACGTCCACAGCGCATAGTGGATCATCAGAAAGGCCGCGAGGTATACGATTGGCAGATCGTGGTGCAGGATCCGTTCGGGTACACGCCTCGCCCGAATCCGATCGACCGATCCCCATACGCCCATGGCGAACAGACTGAAGAGGAGAGAGAGCGGAAGCCACACTTCGTCCGGGACGCGCGCCCTGGCGACGGTGTAGACCCTGAAGCGCGACAAGAAGCCGCTGAAGATGAGGATGCGATACACGTGGAACATGGCCCCGGTCGCCAGCAGGACCGGGCCGAGCCAGCCGATTCCCCTCCCTGCCCGCAGGGCCAGCCAGAAAAGGATCAGGACCGCGCCGAGGCCGATCGCCCGGGCCAGCCGAAGCTGCCACATCGATACATCGCCGAAGCCGCCGATGACCGAAACACTCCATGTTTCCAGACCCATCAGGATCCCGATCACGAGGACGAAGCCGACGACAAACTGGAGGAGCTGACGTCGCGGCCGGATCTGACGCGGTCCCATCCTGTCTCGCATGCTGCGCCCCTCTGACTTGCATCGGTGATCGTACAAGATCTTCAAACCATCGCGCAAGTCGTGTTTGCGAGCTGGAGATGCGGCTCGCCGTCGAGCGGCGGCTGCATCCACAGGTCGTAGGCGTCCTCTGCGAGCGGCCGGAGGTCCTGCAAGCGGTGCTTTTCGCGGTTCGTCTCGTACTCCTCGCGGAACCCGAGGTCGAATCGGTACACGTCTCCCGTGTCGGGATCGTAGAGGCGTTCCTTGCCGAGGATCGTGTCGCTCCACTTCTCCGCCAGGACGTCGTGAACCTGATTCCGCTCCTCCCAGCCCTGAGTCAGCAAAGCGACCACCGGCACGTCGATCGACGACGTCGGGTACCCGCCCATCGTGGGATAGGTTCGATCGATCTCCCGCTGGTACGGGTTCGAGGAGCGGAGAATCCTTGTGCGGCGCGGTGCGCGCTGATAGAGTCACCGGCGAGGTGATCCGATGAACGTCGTCGCGATGCTCGCCCGCTCGAGGGCGGCAGGGAAGGCGGATCGAATCCTCGGCTGGGTCGAAGCGGCCCTGAAAGACGAGAAGCGCGCCGTCGAACGGATCCACACGACCGAGCCGGCGCAGCTGCCGAACACGCGCGGAAGCAAAGCGCGAGAGCTTGCGAAGCGGTCGATGGAGTAGTGCAAGGACGGACGGATGAACATCGCAGTGATCGGAGCGTGCGGCGACGTCGGCCGACAGATCGTTCAGCACATCGTCGTCGAGCGGTTGCTCGAATGCAACCAGCGCCTCGTGCTCGTGGGAAACGCCGAGGGACCGAGCGCGCGGAGCGCGTACGGCCTCGCGTCGGACCTGACCGACGCGTACGCGGAGATCTGCCCGACGATCGAGATCGTCCTCGAGCCGTCCGAGATCCGCGCCGACCTGATCGTCGTCGCCGCCGGGCAGACGGCGAAGCCGACGCTCGACTCGGCGCCGATGACCCGGGACGGCCTCGCCGCGGCGAACGCACCGATCTTCGAGCGCTACGCCCGAGCGATCGCCGGGCGCGGGCGCGGCCACGAGATCGTCCTCTGCGTCTCCAACCCCGTGGAGTTGGCCGTCGCGATCTTCGCGAAACACCTCGGGCGGGACCGCGTCATCGGGATGGGCGCGTTCCTCGATTCGCTCCGGTTCCGGAAGGAGATCGCCGCCGACCTCGGGATCCGGCGGCAGACGATTCACGCGTTCGTCGTCGGGGAGCACGGCACCCTGAGCGTGCCGCTCTGGAGCGGCGTCCACATCTTCGGCTACGACGCCGAACGGCTCGGCCGTGAATTGGCCCGGATCCGCGGTCCGCGTCCGATCGAGGAGTTCCCCCGGGTCGTCGCCGAGGCGCAGGCGGAACTCGAGTCCCTGATCCGGCGGGGGGACGTCCGCGGAGCGTACGCCGCGGTCGAACGGTTCCCGCCGGACGTCCGCGTGGTCGTCCGGCCGTTCGTCACCCACTACAGCGGGGCGAAGACGGTCATCGGGACCGGCCACGCCACGATGGAGTTCATCCGTACGATCGCCCAGGGGGCCGACGCCCTCGTCTCCGGGCAACTGGCGATCGAGGGCGAGGTGTACGGGATCCACGGGACGATCGGCGTTCCGTTCGTCGTCGGCAACCGGGGCGTCGACCGGATCTTCGAACTCCCGATGGACGACGCCGAGCGGAAACTCCTCGCCGAGAGTGCCCGCCGGGTCCGGGAGAAGCTCGCGCCGTTCCTGTAACCCGCGTGCGGCGCCGTCGCAGCCCGTTCCGGTCGGATCGTCGACACCCGATTCCCACAGGGCCCTCACGGAGTCGCCACGTCCCAGAGGGAACATAGACGTGCTCCCCTCGGAAGGGAAGAAGGTGATCGTCATGTGGCACGGATATTACTACGGTGGCGGATGGCCGATGATCCTCGGAAGCGTGTTGTTCTGGGGGGCCATCATCGCGCTGATCGCGTGGGCGATTCACCGGCTGACCGGACGGCGAGACGACGGAGCGTATCTTGTTATATCGCCGCTCGATCACCTCAAGGAGCGCTACGCCCGCGGCGAGATCACCAAGGAGGAGTACGAGCAGATCAAACGTGATTTGCTCGGGTAGCCGCGACGGGCACCTCTCCCTGCGACGAGCAGAACGTGGCGCTCGGAGCCGATGACGTCCAGTAGGTACTCCGTCGACCACCACCGATCCAGCGCAGCCTGGATGTACCCCGGGGTTCGGTACTCAGAATAGGTGCCCCACCAGCCGGCTTCGCCGACGGCCCGGATTCCTTCGATGTCGGCCGGGACCGCAGGGCGGATCCGCATGTCCCCTACTTCGATTCCTCTCCTGCTACGCCGGAGCGTCCAGCGAGGCCAGGATGCCATCGAGCGTCTTGCGATGGGCCGTGCCGGGCTTGGAGAAGGCTTCGACCTTGTCGCAGGCGTACTCGTCGCAGTGGGCGCAGGTCTCGACGTGCTTCTCGACGGCGCAGAGCCGGATCGCGCATTCCTGGCAGTAGCCGAGCTGCCGCCCGGTCGTCGCGAGGCAGCCGTCGCACATCATGTCGGCCGCGGTCACGTCCATCCCATACTGCTCCGAGGTCTCCTTCGCCGCCCGCTCCAGCGCCTCCATGTCCCCGGCCTGCGTCGCCTTGTACGCGTCGCAGTTCGTGCAGATCAGCCCGCAGTAGGCAATCATCCGATCGTCCATTCGCACCTTCCCTTCTGCTTACCGCTTGACTAGGGTAGTGGGCGACGCCTCCTGGGACAAGCGGCTCGCTGGGTCCGGTATGGCGAGCACGGGATGGGGCCGCAAGGGCGCTACCTGTCGGCGCGCATGGTCGAGGCGCATGCGGCGCTGCATTGAACGACAATCGCCGACCGTCGCACGGGGTGAGCTCACCCCTCGGGCGAAGGGAGAACGTGTCCGACAAGCCAGGAAGTCGAGAAGGGCCTTTTCGATCGCGTTGTACAGGGTTTGAGGAGTCGCGATGCAGCCTCGCTCTCCCACCCGCTCCTTCTCCCGACGGGCCGCACCTCGGTGGTCGGCCGATCCCCGTCAGTCCGGCCTGGCGAAGACCGCGTCAAACGCACGACCGATCAGGAAGGACTTGTCATCGTGCGACCGGACCTCGCTCAGCCCCGCTTCGACCAGCAGCGCTCGGTATGCATCGGACGCCAAGCCGTGGGGGAGTTTGGTCGGTTCGCGGAGATGGAGCCTGCCGCCCGGCTTCAGCAGCCGGACCAGCGTGGCCGCAGTCGCGCGGCGTTCCGTCTCCGCGACGTCGTGGAGCGCGTTGTGGATGACGACGAGGTCAAAGCCGCTCTCGGGAAGAGCGAGGTTCTCGATCCG